>JASLVI010000067.1 GCA_030741455.1 Candidatus Poseidoniaceae archaeon
ATGCTTTACGACGTGACCATCGATACCGTTCCAAACGATTGGCCCCGATATGCGCGTAAACTCCGTCTTGCGAGCGGAGAAGGCGGAAAAGTCGATGTTGCAGCACGATTTGAGAAGCGACGCAATCGATCTTTTGTCTACATTCAATCACCAAATTCTGGTTTAATCGAATTGGATGAAAGCCCACCACTTACGCATGATGAAGATGCCCTTGATGTCGCTTTAACGGTCTCTGCCATGCTTCAAGCGAAGCCTCTGGGTGCGTTACAAACAATGCGAAAAACAGTTGTTGATGGATCAAATACAAGTGGTTTTCAACGAACAACACTCATTTCTACCGACGGTGTTCTTGAAACGCAAACTGGGGATGTTGGCATCGATGTTCTTTGTTTGGAAGAAGATAGTGCCCGTAAATTGGACAGTCTTTCCACCGATCACGGTGAACAGGTCATCTACAATCTCGACCGTCTTGGTGTTCCGCTGATTGAAATTGCAACATCTCCAGACATCCAGTCTCCAGAACATGCAAAAGAAACAGCGCAAGCCCTTGGTCGGACGCTGAGAGATACACGAAGAGTCCGTAGGGGCCTCGGCTCGATTCGTCAAGATCTGAATGTGAGTGTTGCATGCGGCGATCGAGTTGAGATCAAGGGATGTCAGGATCTTGCTTGGATACCACGAATTGTTCGATTGGAGATGGTTCGTCAGGTGCACATGTACCGGCTTGCGAATGAATTACGATCGGCACTGGGTTTACCGCAACTTCCACAAGATCGACGTCTTGATGATGCAGAAATCGAATCGAGTGTTGCGGATGAGGTTGCAAAACACATTGCACTGGAAAGCACCGAAGTCACTACCTCGTTCTCTTCCTGCGACAGTCGTATGGTAAAGCAGGGCCTTGAATCAGGCTTTGTTATGCTCGCCTTACCTCTCCCAGGATTTGCTGGAAAAATTGGTTCAAAGGAATTGGATTCAGAAGGATCACAACTGCCGCGACTGGGCCGTGAATTGGCAGGAGCTGCAAAACTTGCGGGTGTACGTGGCGTCTTCCACTCCGATGAACTTCCTGCTTATGGTATCGAAGACAAGCATGTTCAATCCGTGCGTAAAGAGTTGAAATTGTCCTCTTCTGATGGTTTCGTTCTTTGCCTTGCCCCTGAATGGCAAGCACAATTAGCGCTTGAATCGGTCGGATTGCGTGCTCGATTGGCATACCACCGACTCCCCCAAGAAGTTCGTAATGTCGTTGTCAAAAAGGGAGCGCCAGAAGATGGTACAACGACGCCAATGCGGCCGTTACCAGGGGGTGCGCGAATGTACCCTGAAACGGATATTCCAACAATTCAAATCATGAATTCGCGTTGGAAGCAGGTCATTGAAAATCTTCCCATGCGTCAAGATGAGAGAATGGAACGACTCAAGCAAACCGAGTTATCTGAAGACCAATGCAAACAACTTCTTTCGAGAGAATTGGATGATGCGTTTTTCAATGATCATCAAACAAAAAGTAAGGCGTGGGCAACACTACTTCTCGAACATGAATCCGTTGCCACGACCGTTTTATCGTGCATCCTATCGGTACGAGAAAATGATGGCCTTACCCGTGAAGGCATTGAACAAGTCGTGGAACATTTCGCTCAAAGCAAGCATATTACTTCAGAGGAGGTCGAGGCCTTTGCTCAAGAAAACGACCTTGTTCCAGCGGAAATTGGCGATCTTGAATCAATCGTCGAAGGAATCGTCCTCGAACGCATTGATTTTGTGAAGGAACGCGGTATGGGTGCAATGGGGCCTCTGATGGGCGTGGTAATGGGGGCTTGTCCCGGTGTCGATGGTAAACAAGTCAGTGCAGTATTACGTACAATCATCCAGAGGCATTCATGATGCGAGTACCCCCAATTCTTGTACTTCTTATTCTCTGTATACCGCTTGCTCAAGCATCGACTGAAACCACATGGACACATGAGTTTGATGCAGGATATATCACGACCAAGCCACTCGTTATTGATGACGCCGTGTACGTGAGAACTTCCGGATTTTGGACAGGTAGCGATGATCGCCCTATCGTAGCAGCCTTCGATGTTTACACTGGAGAAGAACGCTGGAGCTATTCTTCACAAACATCGCTTCAACACGATATGTCGCCTCTACTTTTTGTTGAGTCGGGAACTGGGCCCTGTGGAGAGTGGGATGCCCTTCTTCTCGTAGGTTGGAATGATGGAAAAATTACGGCACATTCGCCTGAAGATGGTTCAATCATCTGGCAAAACCAAACGGAGGTAAATCTCTTAGGAATTACTGGTCAAATGGCAATCGAAAACGATCGCATAATCGTTCCAACGCGTACTGGCGTAGCAAGTTTCTGTCTTGCAAATGGCGTTCAACTTCTTGAAGTTGATACGGGTAATAATGGATGGCGAAATGGCGTTTTGATTACCGAGGAAGGATATGTGATTGGAGACGAATCAGGACATCTTCACACCATTCATCGAAATGGGACACTTTCGACAACCTATCTTGGGGAAGGAAAGATTCGTCACGCACCAATTGACACGCGCCACGGTTTATTTGTGCATATGCAAACCGATTCAGGATCATCTTTGTATCTCAATGGTTCGCTTATTGGTAGTGTTGGAGGCTCTCCAGCAATACCATTGATGCATGAAGATCGAATTTATGCTTCAACAAGTAATGAATGGATTTCAATGCTATGCGGCGCAGAAACCTGTTCCATTGAATCGATTGAATCCTTCCGTTCAAATGGGGAATTGAATCTAAGAACAAACAATTCAACCGTAGAGATTTGGGCTCCATCAAATACACCTGAGGGGGGATGGGGCGTGTTCAATCAAACATCTTTGATCCGTATGGAACAGACTCCTTTTGACACATACGGAACAGCAGCTCCGGGTTTCTCTCAAGGAGTACTTGCACTCGGTAATGATGCAGGCATCCTTCAAGTCACGCATTATGATTCGCCGCAAAAAAAGGTGGATTCAGTTGATGGTAGCATTGTTCAAACCATCCATTACATTGCAATACTCGGATTGTTTCTTCTCCTGTGCCGCTCTTTTTCTGTGCATGATTGGTCTCAGATGATGAAGATTGGTTCAGCATTTTTCCTTGTGTTGGCGATTGCAGTTGTTCCAGAATTATCCGTAAACCTCGCAGAAAAGACCGCTACTCAGAGCGAAGTGGAGTGGGATTCCTCATGGCCTGATGAATGGAAACAGACTCAGGTTATTGTGTTTGAAATCGATGGTAAAGAACGAGCGATCGGAGGTTTAGAGTCGCAAGATACTGTGTATGAACTGACCCTACTCGCTTGCCAGGAGTTGGGAATCCAATCCCAAGTTGAACAACAATATCTCGGTGCATATTTGGTCGCATTCAATGAATCAGCAGGAGATGGTTGGGAATTCACGATCGATGGTAAACGGAGCCCTGTTGGTATGTCTGAGGCACAACTCGGAGAATCATCAATCGTCGAATGGCGACCTGTTTGAGCGGTAACACTCAAGGCTGTCCGGCGGCTCGGAGGAGCATGTTGAGCGCGATAGGTACACACGGACCTACCGTATCTCCTACAGCCCTGCTGTTCCTTCATGCAACACTTTTCTTTATCGCCGTATGGTTGTTGATTAAACCTCAGCGTGACGGCAACGCATGGTTATGGCCACTGTTTCTTCTTGTTGCGATAGCATCAATCTCCCGCATTGCTATGAGCTTCATTCCAAATGTTATGCCTGTAACCATCCTTGCTGTTATGGTCGGTTCGAAATTCGGTGTGCAACGAGGTTTTGCATTCGCAGTTCTTGTTACACTTGCAAGCAATGCTGTACTTGGGCATGGCTGGTGGAGTCTGTTCCAAATAGCTGGATGGGCTTCTGTGGCGCTCGTCGCCTCATGGATCAGTGTTCATGATGAAAATGGAAATCTATCAATGACCCAACTCGCGTTCTCTGCTTTGTGGAGCGTACCCATCTTCAGTTTCATTGTCTCGCTCTCGATCATTGATTCTGGTATGTCTGCATTTGAGTTTGGCCTTTATCTTGCCAATGGATTGTTGTTCGATGCACTCCACTTCTTCGGTAACCTGTTCTTTGCAATGTGGTTTGGTCAGTGGTTTGAGCGTTTATTGCAAATGAACCAACCAACACGCCAACTCGTCCAGCAGGAGAGTGAACATGTCAGCGCTCTCTGATCCACCAACGATGGCATTTCTGTGTCGGACGGATCTAAAACTCTCACCCGGCAAACTCGCAGTTCAGTGTGCCCATGCTGCCGTCGCATCACTTCAGTATGCAAAGAAAACACACTCAAGAATGGTTCAGCGTTGGAAAGAATCAGCATCTCGTAAAATCTGTCTTGCAGTCGATGATGAAGAAGAGATCGAGTACTTCCTCAATTTGGTACAGGAAGCATCACTTCCATTTGCACTCATCAAGGATGCTGGCTTGACTGAAGTCGCTCCAGGGACAGTAACTGTTCTCGGTGTAGGGCCCGCTCCTCGTCACACCATGGATTCACTATTTGGAGAACTGAAGACATACGAATGAGGTGATTGACTTGGGATTTCGTTCGTTCCTGCATCGAATTACTGCCCCGAAATTCGAACGTTTTGTGAAAAATAATCAACCACTGAAAATGGTCTTCGTTATCAATCATGAATTGAAAATGGGTAAGGGAAAAATTGCGGCTCAAGTTGGTCATGCTGCTGTTAAAGCGACGCTTCAGTCAGGTGAACTTCGTCCTGAAATGCTTGATGCATGGCTTTCTACTGGTCAGAAAAAAGTCTGTGTGAAAGCGCATGATGTTCGTCAACTCGAGCAGATCGAACACCAAGCAAAACATCATCAGATTTTAACTTCAAAGATTCACGATGCAGGGCATACACAGATTCCAGCGGGATCATACACTGTTCTTGCACTGGGGCCCGATGAAGAAGAAAAATTGGATGCCTTGACTGGTGAATTGAAATTACTCTAAGTCGATTCCTTGAACATGGGCAACGTTGTGGAGTGACCATGCGAGACATTGAATCGGACCGAATAGATTTGCGTTCGGATACAGTCACTCAACCTACGGTGGCAATGAGGCAAGCGATGGCAGATGCTGCAGTAGGAGATGACGTCTTAGGCGATGACCCAACAGTCCAGCGATTAGAAGCAATGGTTGCTGAAATGTGTGGAAAGGAAGCAGGTCTGTTTGTTCCATCTGGAACTATGTCGAATGCAGTTGCTCTCAAGACCCACACAGTCCCTGGCGATGAAATTGTGACGGAACGTTACAGTCACATTTACCTCTATGAGGGGGGCGGATATGCTGCTTTGTGTGGATCAAGTGTTGCGCTTCCAGAAGGAGTGAACGGCCTTCTCACACCTGAACTCGTTCAACAAGCGATTCGAAAACAACGAGGCTCACAGTCGCACTATCCTGATGGAAACCTTGTCTGTGTCGAAAACACAGCGAACCGTGGAGGAGGGACGTGTTATGAGCAACATGTTCTGGATGCAATTGCGGAGGTATCGAAGGAAAAGAATTGTTCGACACATATCGACGGTGCTCGAATTTTCAATGCCTCTGTTTCCACCAAGACTTCCTTGCCACGCATGACGCGAGATTACGATTCAGTATCCATTTGTCTGTCCAAAGGGCTTGGGGCACCTGTAGGGTCGGTTCTTGTTGGTTCGACTGAATTCATTGAACACGCTCATCGATGGAGAAAGATGTTTGGTGGAGGTATGCGACAGTCCGGAATTCTAGCTGCTGCAGGAATTTACGCGCTTGAAAACAACGTTGAGCGAATGGAAGAAGACCATCGTCGAGCATTAACCATCGCTCAAGCAATCGATGAAATGGACCATGTATCGGTTGACCTTGATGCTGTTCAAACAAACATGGTTTACTTCTCTGCCAATAACCATTCAGCGAATGAAGTATCTGAAAGGATGGCGAAAGCAGGCATCGATATGTTCGATATTTCTCCGACCCATTGTCGAATTGTCACCCACCTCCATATCACGGATGAAGATGTAAAAAACGTCATTGAAGCCTTAACGTCTTTGAATTGAAACTTTTTAACACCTCGACATTCAAAACTCGTATGATTGGGGAAGCCTGCGGCATCTGCCAAAATGAAAACACTGAGACAAATTGTTCAATTTGCACACGCTGTGTTGAATTGACAGAAGAGAGTAAATGGGCACCGTCTCTGCCTCTAGAGGTTCATCAACGCATGGCATCTGTTCTTGGTGGACCTGTGCGGTCATTGAAAAAACGGTGGGGAAATCTTGAACGATTCATGAACCACACGCCTGATGTTGATTGGGCGCGATTGGATGCGCCGGATCAAGATCCAGTTCGTCATTCCCCATTTCCAGAAGAGGAAGAGACCATCTTCATCGAAAAACTCGAGAAACGTACTGGCTATTCTGGATACGAGAAAGAACGCCTTGAGGAAGGTTTCGTGATGTGGGATGGGACACTTCTTGCGTTTATTGATGGACGGATGTCCATCGATGGACGGATTCATGAGGCACGGATTCCAATTGAACAGTATCTTCTGCTTCTCTTGACTCCCGCAGAACGAAAAGGCTGGGATCTCGTAAAATTGTTCTTAGCTCTTAGTGCCTTGTACCAGACGCTTGATCCGCGAGGACGCCCTCAACGCCTTCTTCAGCGCTATCATCGGCTGTTTGGACAATTTGAACGCGAAATTCTTTCACCATTCGATGTTTTTGTTCAAACATCGTTTCTCTTGGATCAGAATGAGCGGCGCAAAAAGAAACCACTCTACCCAGATGGCCCTGATTGGTCGTCCCATTTGATGGATCGAATGTCCGGTCGTCGTCCACGGCAACGAATGAAATTTGCAAGGCGCTTTATTCGGAATCAAGAGCATAGGGCAATCCCTCCTTCAATCTGGCCTTGGGTCCAACGCTGGATTGATCTGGGCGAACCTGTGACGCACGCAAATGTTAGTTTCCCATTCATGGTCAACGCCAAAGGAAACCTCTGCTTTCGAACATTAACCAAAAATGGAAGCGTTCGCCGCGCACAAATTCCCTTTTTACCCGCCCTCTTAGCAGGGTTGATTTCCTGGGGGTCTTCCCCACATGCTTCCAAAGAAGGAGAATGGCTCATCGCCACGCAGATGAATTGGACTGCGCCTTACGAGGATACAGAAACGACGAGTTTACCATTTCGTCGATCAATGCAATTTTTGCGAGGCGTTCTTCAACAATTTCCGAACGACACTTGGGTCCACCATGATCGGATGCTCGTTCGGGGAATGCTTGGCCATTTTTACGAGGTTCGAATTGCTCGTGGCGCACACCATGCCCCGTTCAAGATCCATGGTGTTGGAAAGACGTCAACGCACCGCCATTCAATCTGTATCCATACTGGGAAATACCACAAAGATATCCCGATTGGCGACACCATCGCGATTGTCGTACTATCGCTCCTCTCGGACGTGACTACGGCGAAGCGAGTCAACAGTTTGCAAATGCATTTGATGACCCAGCCGCCAATT
>JASLVI010000068.1 GCA_030741455.1 Candidatus Poseidoniaceae archaeon
CGTCATGCATACAGAGCATTGTATTTGTGCATCATGGGCGTCGAACGTGGTCCACGCTTACCAAGTATTCTAGCTGAGATTGAACAAACATCGATTGTCAATCTCCTGAACGCCTGTCTTGAGGCCAGTCAAGAATCCTAACCTTTGCATACACTTTACCCTAAGAGTTGAAAAGAGGTCGGTCCATCTCGATGTCATGGCAGGGGTCTATTGCCCAACGTGTGAGGCCGGAGTAGAGGCTGCTGCAAAGTTCTGTCTTTCCTGTGGCCACGATTTGACCGTACAGGGTCCAATCACTTCGACAGGACACGACTTGAATCAAATCAAGGATGTCATTCGTCATCGAGAAGACCTTTCAATGGCAGAAAAATTCGATATGATCGCTCGTGTTGAAGAAGGCGCAAATCCCATTTCAATGGGCATTGCTGCAGCTGCAGATGATGGTGAAAATTTCGATATTGGCCAGGCGTTCGAAGGTGCTGGCGAGGACATCTCTTCATTGAAAAAGCATGAATTTGGGCAATCCCCAGCAGCAAACGCTGCTGTTCGAGCTGTTGTTCGTGGCACCACTGGATGGGACATGATCAAGGCGGGAACCCTCGATATGTCAGATGGAATGTTCCGAGATGCAATGAATCATGGAATGGATGCATCGACACACATTCACGATGTTGCCAGTGGAGAACATGAAGGAATCGATCCTGATGCAATGCGAGCCATCCCAGTACTCAAACCACCTAAGCGAAGTTTCTGTCCAAAATGTGGTTCGGATATTCACAACAACACCATGCTCCAATGGAGAAAGTGGAGAGAATCATCCTCGGATGTTGTATCGATGCAAATGGAAGCTGCGATGGAAACTGCGCTTATTGAAGTCGCCAGTCATTATGTCAATGTCATTCAAGCGCTCAAGGATGAGCGTGATGATGCTGTTGCTCGCGCTGCTAAGTCCGCAGCAGAAGGAAATGAAGAGGCTCTAAGAGAGAAACTTGAGAGTGAAATCCGGGCTGAACTCGAAAAAGAATTCAAATCGGAAGGGAAGTCCAAGTCTGCAGGTAAATCTGCAAAGAAGGCGGAATCCAAACCAAAGAAAACACAATCAAAACCGAAGAGCAAACCAAAATCAGGTGGTATGTTTGGTGCGAAGCGACCAAAGAAGACCTATGAAGGGGAGCCTGGAGGCAAAGCGGATTGGTTCCTCGAAGAGGCACTCGATACAGTCTATGACCCACACGGAACAGGCAAAGCGGTCAAAGCCGCCACAATTCTTGCACGATCATCTGATGGAAACGTTCGTGTTCGAGATGTTGTTCGAGCCTATGCTCTACAAGGAAGAGATGGAATCAGCGAACTTGCTTGGACCAGTCCTATTACTGAATATCTGATTGAAGCCTTCGATGCTTGTTGATTAGAACATTCTCGATGTTAAATCGAGGACGTATCGAACGCCTATGACGATGAGAACGAGCACAAACAAATTCATGATTCGCTGTTCGGAAACCTTTGCAATTCCAAACCTTGCGCCAAGATTCGCTGCAATTCCAACGATTATTGGCATGCATAGAATGAGCAAGAGATTGGATGAAAGTACATCGACTTGAGATGAATCGAGTGCAACAAAATGTGTTAGAATCGAAATCGGTAGAACGACCATCATAATATGGAGACTTGTACCAATCGCTTTCCTTGATACAAGACCCCCATACGTTCTCAAAACGGGAACATAAATCGCACCTGCCCCGATTGCAAGGATTGAGGATAACATTCCTCCAGCACCAACGCCAATTCGCAAAGGAAGAAGATTAGCAGTTTCTTCTTCTGCTGAAGTATTTGCTTTTGATCGAAGGGTCTTGACGATAGCCCACGTTACAAAAATCAGACTCAATGCTTTGAAAATGAGATCGAATGACCCTTGAAGTGAAGCAACAATAACCACGCCGATGATCGAACCAGGAAGCGCCCCCAGTAGACTTTGTTTGAGTCGTTCATCGGAAACGTGTTGTTCTTTCCTATGTCTTAACCCAGATCCCCATGCAACGGTTGCGGAAAGGCCAAGCGATACAATGAGCAATGCACCATCAATCTCCCAACCCAAGCCGTAATGAAGCAATGGAGCGAAGAGAAGACCTCCACCCAAACCAAGCGGGGCAAAGAGAAAGCCGATGAAACCACAGCCGAGTAAAACTACGGTCATCGTTACGGCGTCCATAGCAATTCCATTCAAACCCAGCATATGATATCAGCGCAATCTGTGGTATAGATTGATAAGTGTTTAACAGAGGGAAGAGGCATGGACGCACTTACCATTGGACTTATCGTTGGCGGCTTTGTATTACTCATTTTCATTATCTGGTTTTTCAGCACATGGAACCGACTTGTCCGATTGGAAGAAAATGCAAACAAATCCTGGGCAGACATCGATGTTTTGCTCAAGCAACGCTACGACATGATTCCAAACCTTGTCAACATCGTCAAGGGCTATGCTGAGCATGAACGAGAAATTTTCGAGCAGTTTGCTCAAGCCCGTCAAACCGCAGCGGGTGCTCTCGCTCAAGGGGATGTCAAGGGCGTTGGTGCTGCTGAAGGAATTCTTTCTGGCATGCTGCCACGCATCAACATGGTTGCAGAACAGTATCCTGACCTCAAAGCAGATACCTCGTTTGTTAATCTCCAAAACCAACTCGTTTCACTTGAGAATCAACTCGCAGATCGACGGGAATTCTACAACGCATCATCAACAAACTTCAACGCTGCAATCCAGATGATTCCAACAAACTTCGTTGCAGGAGTAAAGGGATGCGTCCGAAGAGAATTGTTTGTCGTCGAAGGCGTTCAGCGAGAGAATGTCCAGATTTCGTTCTGAATACGAACCTTCAAGTCTGAACAATCCACATTCGAAACGAGGAGCATCAAATGTTCTTGGTGGTAGGACACAGCACAGTGGCTGTTAATCTGGCTCGTTGGTGCTCACAACGAAGACCAACACGACTTATCGGTCTCGCCTCAAATCTTGAGATTACTGAAGAGATTGGTGACTGCGAAATACTTCCACTTCCTCAGCCAATGGCGCCCTCAGAACTACCAGATGGCGGTCATAAGCCAACTGCAGTAATTCTCGTCGATTCCGAAATACTGGAAGGAGACGACCCTCTTTCTGCGATGCGTCAACGGTGGCCAGATACACCAATATTGTCCAAAAAATCACTGGTTGGTGAAGCCATTGATTCGGTCGATAAAATCGATGTAGAAGACATCATTACAGCAGCTTACAAAGAAAAGGTGCGTGCTTGGGAACGGCATGCTGGTGCGGCCGTTCTAGAATCCTATATTCGACATCTTCCACTGAACTCTAAGGTTGCTATCTTCTGCCATGACAATCCCGATCCAGACGCCCTCTCTTCCGCATTGGCGATGCATGAACTGGTTACGTTTCTTGGTCATGACCCAACGATCTATCATGGAGGGCTCATCGAGCATCAACAAAATCAAGCCATGGTTCGCCTCTTGGAGATCCCACTTCGACGAATTATTCTCGATTGGGAACTTGAGGACGTATTGAATGAGGCTGAATGCATCATTACCGTTGATTTCCATCAACCTGGAGCGAACAATATACTCCCGATTGATTGCGTACCTCATATTATCATTGATCATCATACCTCAGAGAAGAACGTAACCGCAGATGTTGCTTTTCTTCGACCTGAATATTCAGCCACTTCCTCACTTATTGCCAACCTACTCATGAGTATGAGTCTCGAAATGACGCCGAGATTAGCAACTGCGCTCTCCTTTGGCTTACGAACGGACACACTCTCGTTCACGCGTGCATTCAACCAGGTCGATTTACGAGCATTGATGTGGCTTAATACATGGGTGGATGATGAACTGCTTCAGTCCATTCAAGCACCCTTGCGCACGCCTGAAACGTTGGAATCGTTTCAACAAGCCCTTGCAACAATGGTTCACAGCGATGGGCTTGTTCTCGCACCGATCAAGAATCTCGTTCGAAGAGATGATCTTGCCCAAGTTGCAGACTTTTTGTTCGCTACGTCAAACACCGATGTTGTGTTCGTGTATGGTATTCAACGCAACAAAGTCTTACTCTCTGCTCGAAGTCGACGAGAAAATCTCCACATTGGTCTTGCACTTGCTAAGGAGTTTCCAGATGGACAAGCAGGTGGACATCGCGGTATGGCCGGAGGTCAAATCTTACTCTCATCCCTCGGATTTGAAGAATTGATCAAGGATGAAGAGCATCAAGCGGTTCTTTCGACACTTACTCAACGCTTGGAAGTGTTGTTCTCATCGGAGGATGAAGAATGAGCGATTCTACACCATTCATCGACATTTCACCAACACTTCGTTTGTTGGGCACTGCCCATGTAGCCACCGCATCGGTTGAAGCAGTTCGAGAACAAATCGAATCCTATCAACCGAAAATTGTTGGTGTTGAATTGTGCCAAACTCGACATGATGCGCTTGTTGAGGGTCGACGTTTGGACAAAGAAGGACTGCGCAGAGTCATCAAAGAAGGCAAGGCGCCCATGGTGCTCATGCAGGCGATGTTAAGCGCTGAACAACGTCGTATGGGCTTGAATGAGGGACAAGAACCCGGGGCCGAATTGCTTGCAGCCGTTGAAACAGCAAAATCTGCTGGACTTGAGGTTGCGTTGGTCGACAGAGATATTCAGGTGACGATGCGAAGAGCTTGGAAGAAAATGAAATGGCGAGAACGCTTCCGATTGCTGTTCTCACTTTTTGCTGACGATGAAGAAGAGGAGGAGATTATCGATCTCGATGATTTGCTTTCCGATTCGGACCTTCTCTCTTCAATGATGGAGGAACTCAAGGAATTTTCACCAGGGGCAGGAGAGGCCTTAATCGATGAACGAGACCAATACATTGCTGAGAAGATTATGCAATCAAAGACCGAAGAGAAGATGCTCGTTGTTGTTGGAGCAGGTCATCTGAAGGGGATTGAGCGAGCCCTTACCCCCTATTCTCCACTTGCAGAAGAAAGAATGGAGGAAATTTCAACCGTTCCTAAGAAAGGCGTCATTGGAAAAACACTTCCATTTGCAATTCCATTGATCGTTATGGGATTGGTTGGTTTTGCATTGTACAACAACGATGATGTTGATATTGTCAAGATGTTGACCGTATGGACCCTGTTCAATGCTGTCTTTGCTGCCATTGGATGTATTCTTGCACGTGGCCATCCATTGGCGATACTTACTGCTGCATTAGCAAGTCCAATCACATCATTGAATCCCGCACTAGCCGCCGGTTGGTTTGCAGGGTACGTCCAACTTCGGATTTCTGAACCAACCGCTGAAGATTTGCAATTGTTCCTGAAAGGGACATCCATTGGAGGATTTTGGAGCAATCGAGCAGGACGCGTCTTGTTGGTAACTGCGTTGACAAATCTTGGAAGCATGCTCGGAGCATGGTTTGCAGCCGCTGGATTCATCGGTGGCGGAATTACTTAATCGAAATGTTGCATGACGCCTAGTAAGTCAGCATGTGCTTGCACATCATGAACCCTCAACCAATCGATACCCACTTGGTGCGCATACGCAGCTACACCGAGGGTGCCAAACAATCGATCATCGGTGGACTCATGTCCAGTAAGTTGGCCGATCATCGATTTCCTTGAAACGCCCCAAAGAATCGAATAATCATGTTGACTTCGGAACTCGTTCCATCCTTTGAGTAGCTCGAGATTATGATTCAATGTCTTACCAAAACCGATTCCAGGATCTAAGCAGATATGTTTTGCATCATGTCCAGCATCAACAAGTTCCTGTGCAGTTGAAAGGAGTTCAGATGCGACTTCTTGGACGACGTTGCCATAACTCGGATTCTTTTGCATGGTCTTTGGTTCACCGAGCATGTGCATGATGCAAACCGGGACCTTTCGATCCAAAACCAGCTCCATCATGCTTGAAGATCGTAATCCAGAAACATCGTTGATGATGTTTGCTCCAGCATCTAGGGCCATCTCGGCAACCTGATGACGTCGGGTATCAATTGAAATCGAAACCGATGAATCACTCTCTCGAAGCCCAGAAATGACGGGGATAACTCGTTCAAGTTCTCCCTCTATAGATACAGGTTCAGAACCTGGACGTGTGCTTTCACCGCCAATATCAATGATTTCTGCACCCGCTTGAATCATCATTTGAGCATTTGAGATGGCTTCAGAAACACTGGCCTGACGTGAGGATTCGTGGAAGGAATCAGGAGTGACGTTGACAATGCCCATGAGCCCAGTTTGAGATGGCTGTCGGCGGAACGAAAAAGGTGCCAATGCATCAGCCATGAGGCAATCGAGGAAGGATGGATTCATAAGGCCTCATGTTCAAGGGTTTTGCATGTCGGACGACGAAGAGAACCATGCAACGAGTGGTACAGTCGCATCATCGACAGAACTTGGTGTCAGCGAAGCATCGCTTGAACTTGCTGAACGTGTCGCTCTGCGACTCGACATTTATGACAAGCCTGCAATCTTCAACATGCTATCAAGCCGTGCAAAACTAGGTGCTGGAATTGTAACAGTCTCGTTTTTGTTTTGGTGGCTCCTCATCAGTAATTCATCCTCCGATGATCTTGACATCGGTATTTCGAAATTCTTCACACTCGATTTCAATCAAGTCGCACTTGTTGTTATGGCACTTGCATTCCTTCATTCAGTATTTGGTGACTTTGGAAGAGAGATGGGCTCGCTCGTACCTTCGTTGATTTCAGGCGTTATGATCATCATGGTTTTGTTGTACGTTGGAGAGCCTGTTGTAACAGCGCTCATGTCTGATTCAATTGAACTCAATACTGGTTTGTGGAGAAGCGCTCGGCTAGCACTGGTAGGCGCAGGTACAGTGTACGGAGGCCACCTCATCGTCGATGCCTATCTCCTTCTTTGGCTCCGTCGTTTCCTTGAAGCAAACGAAGATATTGTCCTTACACCGCCAGGAGAGCACGAAGACCATCCAACGGTTGAATGATACCCTCCTTTCATGAAGGAAACACGCGAGGCATCAACATGGCCGACCATGATGTCATCATCTTACGATTAGGATATCGTCTTGGTCGCGACCCTAGAATTACCACGCATCTTGCATTGGTAGCACGAGCGCTCGGCGCCAACCGCTTCTTATTCTCAGGAGATGAAGATGAACGTCTTGCAGAAAACATTGGATCTGTCAACCAACGTTTTGGAGGCAATATGCTTGTCGAGCATGTCAAAAGCCCAATGGCATGGTTGCGAAAATTCGTTGGCGAAGGCATGGATGGAAATCCTCCAGGAATAGCTGTCCATTTGACCATGTATGGCGCATCGTATCGAAGTGTCACGCCAACGATTCGTCGTGATCGCCCCCTCGTCATCATCGTTGGTGGTGCAAAAGTTCCATCCGAAGTGTTTCAAGTTTCACAGTACAATCTTGCTGTTGGCAATCAACCACATTCTGAAGTTGCTGCGCTCGCTTTGTTTTTGGACGGTTGGTATGGAACAGGTTCTACTGAAAGAG
>JASLVI010000069.1 GCA_030741455.1 Candidatus Poseidoniaceae archaeon
CTTGAGGATGATCCATGGCAAGAAGGAGGCGGAGAAAGAACTCGTTGGGAATACAAAGACTGGGGCAACAACAGCAACATCGCTCCTGGTTCTGTCGTACGTATTGAGGGAGCCTCTGTTAACGAGTATCAAGGAAGAATGTCTCTCAATATCAATCAATCATCACGCATCGCCGTATTGCGCGAAGGGACACGTCCAGTCGTCGCTCCTGGCGAGCCTGTTGACATTTCGGACTTACCAAGCGATGGATATGTTTGCATTGTTGGCCGCTTGATGTCATCTCGCCCCGATCAAATTCATCGACGCGATGGTAGTGGAAGCATCGATGTGGTTCGAGGTCGACTCGCAGATGAGTCTGGAGCAATTGGTTTCCTTTCTTGGGAGCCATTCGAATACGAGGTGGGAACCCTTCTCAAGATCGATGGCGCCCAAGTCAAAACATTCCGAGACACACCGGAATTGAATTTTGGCCGCACCACGAAAATTGAACCCTTCCACGACGCTTCCTTTGCAGATACAGATTCGCTTAAGGAAGGCATGGTATCAACAATAAGCAAGCTTCGAGATGGTTCGAAGGATGTCGAAATCGTCGTTAACATCACCTCATGGGAGAAGCGCACCTTTACCAAAGAAGGGCAAGAACGTCATCTTTGGTCTGGGCAAATCGCAGACCCGACAGGCCAATGCCGAGTAAGTGCTTGGACGGAACTTCCAATCGAGACCTCCTCGCTCCCACTCACGGTTCGTATCACAGATGCCCGTGTTCGAGCCTGGCAAGGCATTCCCGACATCACCATCGACCGTGAAGAACAGATAACAATCCTCGAGGAAACGCCATGGGAAGGAGAACTCGACCTTGAGAACCTCAAGATTGAGGTGCCGCTCGATGAACTCGTTTCTGGACCAAGTCGTGTTGGAATTTCAACCAAAGGAACGATCGTCTCCGTACGAGAAGACTCTGGAACCATCATGCGATGCCCAGAATGCCGCCGAGTCCTTCGCGAAGGCCAATGCTTTGAGCATGGAGCTGTGGAAGGAAATGAGGATGTTCGCTTACGGTTAGTGCTCGACGATAAGGCTGTTACTTGCGCCCTGCTCATCTCCAAAGACGCAGCATTGGCGCTGCTTGAAACCGATCATCCAACAATGGTTGATCAGATTCAAGCAAACGGTTCAATGGCTTATGTTCAGACGATTCGAGATAAGTTGCTTGGCTGCGAAGTGGATGTTACAGGACGCATCATCAACGATGGTCAAGGAGCGATGATCCTTTGCGATGGGGCCACCTTGTCCACCACCGACACGGGATTGAAAGCGACCGAACTTCGTGCGCAATGGGGGTTGCAATGATGACGCCATCACGACAAATTCAACGACAACCGGCTTGGTTTATGCTTGCCTCTGAATTCGGTGAATCCACCCTCAATGAGAAGGGTTCAGGCGAATTTGATCCTACATTTGTTATTACGAAACTTGGAGCGAAGGTCAACCGTGTCGTCGTTTCAGGCCTTGTCGAGCGCCTCGAAATACGAGAGACAAGCAATGGTTCACAAATGTATCAAGGTCAATTGCGCGACCCATCTGGACTTCACTACTTCTCCGTTGGCGAATATGCATCCGAATCCATGCAAGAATTCATTGTCCATTTGCTTGGAAAGGTCGATTCTGGTGAACCGGTCTTGTTGTGCATGACTGCAAAAGCTCGTTGGTACCAAACCGACGAAGGAGCAGTCTATACGTCATTGCGCCCTGAAGAGGCTGCGATCGTTTCCCGTGACCGATACGCCTCTTGGCTGGTGCGTGCATGTGCTGCCACACTAAATCGACTTGATCAGCACCAAAAATCGTTGAATTGTGAGCCGAGCAAGGAAGCCATGCTCAAAGAAGGCATACACAAGGAACTTATCGACGGTCTCATCGCTGCTCAAGCACATTACGGACAAATCGATACCGAAGGCTATCGACTAAACGTTATGCAAGCATTGGACATTGCTGAAGGGAAAATGGCTGCTGCAACGACAGCACCGCCGAAGCTCAACCTTTCTGAACCCACTTCTGACGACGAAAACGAAGGCGATGGAGAAGACCTCCAGGCGGTTATTTTGGAATGTATTCAAGCCATGGATAACGGCGAAGGTGTTGATTTTGAATCGTTGGTACGCAATCTTGGAGCGAGAGGATTTAGCCGCGAACAGTCTGAAGCTGAACTCGATTCCATGAGTGATGAGGGCATCTTGCACGAACCCCGATTTGGTTGGTTCAAGATTGTAGCATGAACAGATTGTTCCATTACATTCAAATCTTGCCTTCCCCCTCAATCACATAGGGGTCATCATGGCAGGCATGGATTTCTTCATTCGACCGGCAACTGGAACAGGTTCTGCAGACTGGATTCGCATTCCAAATGCAGATATTGACGTCAAAATCGCACGTCGCTTAACTCGAACGATTATTCGAGGTGGAGAGGGCGATAACCTCCATGATGAAGGCGCTGAATCAACCATCTACACCGTCCGTGGAATCCTATCCATCGATGACTACAAGAAGATTCTGAAGATGTTCCGAACAGGGCAGCCATTCATTCACGATCCATTTGAAGAACGAGATGTTAAGGTCATCTTTGCTTCCTTGGAATACGAAGGATCGACCGAGAAGTTTGTCTTTGAACTCATTGAAGATGTTATTTGAGGTGGACAAGCATGAGGAAACTTGACGAGAAGCGTGAAGTTCTCTATGTTATTCGTGCAATGGATGTCCTCATGTCATCAGGCATTGGTTTGGAAGCGACTGTTCACAGCATATCGCAAGGAGGATATGGTGTTATTTCCGAAGATTTTGCCAAGATGATGGAAAATGTTCGCAAAGGTGGGCGGCCGCTTGAAAAAGAACTCAAAACGCTCATGAAGAAAGTGGAAACCGAAGGTTATCGTCGCTTGCTCAACATCATGCACATGAATATCACGCAAAACACGGACATTATTGAAACCTTGAAAAAACAAGGTACGAGAATGGAAGAAGAACGAACTGAGGACGTCAAGAAATACATCGAAGACTTGAGCGGCGTTCCAGAATCATTACTGTCTATCGGTATGATTGGACCGATTATCTTGTCCGTTTTCGGATTGTTTCCACAATTGATGGGGGGTGAAGGAATGGGTGACATCATGCCAATTCCCGAACAATCAACCATCAACGTCGTCCTCAATATTGGTCTCTTTATGACACTGCTTGTCATGGTCATGATTGGACTGAAAACCCACACAAAGGATCCTGGATTGTGATACGATGTTGTTCCGTTTCCTTGAGTCATTCAGCAATCAACCGATGATGCTGATGCTCGGAGTTGTTGGTCTTGCCATGATCGGGGG
Source organism: Candidatus Poseidoniaceae archaeon (assembly GCA_030741455.1). GTDB lineage: Archaea > Thermoplasmatota > Poseidoniia > Poseidoniales > Poseidoniaceae > MGIIa-L2. The sequence continues at coordinate 3,369 of JASLVI010000069.1, forward strand.
AGGTATACCACCAATTCGGGAACGAATCCGCCGAAGAAAAATCGAAAATGCACTTCCTTCGTTCCTTGAAGGTTTATCCGACGAGGTTGGTGCAGGTCTAGGTATTCAAGAAGCAATGCAACATCAAGCAAAAACAGCACCTTCGCCACTTGGACCTCTTCTTGAAGAAACACTCAAGGAAAGTCATTCAAGTTCTTTCGATGCTGCACTTTCGAGTTTTGCAACAAAATCACGCTCATCTCAAGTCCAGCGTGTCATGCACCTTCTTGAGACTGCGATTGAACAAAATGCACCTCTCCAAGAAATCCTCATGAATCTCTCAATGGATTATGAGCGACTAAATGATCTCATGAACAAGAGAGAATCTGAACTTCAAGGGCGAGGTATCCTCATCGTCTTGTTTGTCTGCATTGGATTGCCTGGCCTTATTGGATTCCTTGTTGGCCTCTTTACACCCGCATCAGCTGGTTTCCAAATCGAAGGTTTCCTCTCAACATTCAGTCTATTCTTCGCTGCTGCAAGTGCAGTGGGTGTAGCCGTCTCGGGACGAATGCTCGGACGAATGCGCGATACGATGTGGTTTGTGCCCGGCTGGATGGCAATGTCGATGTTTATTTTCTTGGGTGCTACCAAGTTGGTTGGAGGTTGAAAAATGTCTGAAGAAATTCTAGAGCAATATGGAAATGTAACAATTTACACGGAAGCAAATCATCCATCTCCTATCTATCATGTAGAAGGATCAGTGGCTCCAAACCCTCATGGAGATTTAGCCGTTCTCTTCGAAGATGATAACCTGGAAGAAGTCATGTACAACGGAGGAACCCAGTGCGTCAAAGTAGCTCACAGAAAGCATGGAATGTGCCGTACAAACGTTTGGATTAACGATGAAGCAGGCCTCCAAATTGCAAAGAATATCGCGGCCTTTACCAGTGTACCCCTTGGAGATGGGCCAGGAATGGTTCCCATTTTCGATGGACGATTACCAGACGGTTCCCGTGTCAATGGAACAATACCGCCTGTGTCCCCAGACGGACCAACGCTTACAATTCGTAAATTCAAAGAGGACCCACTTACAATGATTGATCTTGTAAAATTTGGAACTGTCAATTCACGCCTTGCAGCAATGATGTGGGTCTGGATTGAAGGACTCGACAGTCGACCAGCGAACTTCGTTATTGCTGGTGGAACAGGTTCAGGAAAAACCACCACACTCAACTGTCTTGGAATGTATATTCCATGGCATCGCCGCCTCCTTACGGTCGAAGATACTGCTGAATTGCAAGTTTATCACGACCATTGGTTGCGAATGGAAACACGGCGTGAGCGCCCTGATGGAACACCTGAAGTCGACATGAATGATTGTCTCAAATCAAGCCTACGTATGCGACCAGATCGAATCATTGTGGGTGAAGTTCGTGGACCTGAAGCAGCAACATTGCTCACTGCAATGAACACTGGACACGATGGTTCCTTCGGAAGCCTTCACGCAAATACGGCCCAGGAAACCGTGACAAGAATGATCAATCCGCCGATGAACGTTCCACCAATTATGCTCACAGGTCTCGATCTCATCATTATTCAAGCACGGCTTCACGTGAACGGGAAAACTGCTCGAAAGATTACTGAAGTTGCTGAAATCGCAGGTATGGAAGGTTCCAAACCTCGACTGAACACCATTTGGAAATACAATGCTTCAACCGATCAAATCGAAGAAACGGGCATTCCTTCCAATCTACGTGAAGTTATCTGCCGTGCTGCTGGTGTCACACCAGATATCTTTGAAAAGCACGTTCAGCAACGTCAACAAATCATTGAGGACCTGATTGCTCGAGACATTACAGACATTCAATCTGTAACGACCGTGATTCAGAACTTCTACGCTCAGAGTCATCACTGATCGTCTTGTAATCGCAATCGAGAGAGTAAAGCATCCACTCGATCGATTTTACCCCGGACATCGCCCACACGGTCAGAGGCATCTGCAACAGATTCAGCAAGTTCCATTTCCGGTTCTTCTGCCTCAGCCTTTGGCGGCTTGAATGTTGCTGCAAGAGCCTTGAGTTCTGCTACGATTGCATCGACTTGATCATCACTTACGAGTATACCAGGAGCAAGTCGCGGGATTTGGCTTGGTGTCAAATAGCCAAGTTCAGTCCCGACTATTCCTGCACATGCTAAAACACGAGGACGTAATTCTGCTGTATTCACAAGGTAACCTTTTGATTCAAGGAAGCGGATGATAAGACCTTGTTGAGCCTCTGAAAAATCTCCTTCACTTGATTCAAGAACAGTCTCAACAAGTGATTCAAACGAAGGTAGGTTTCGCTCTAGGCGCTCAATGGTTCGACGTACATCATCAGGCAGATGAACGGCTCCATGATAGAGAATTCTCAGCATTCGATTTCGTCGTGCTGCGGATGGATCTTGCAACTCCTCTGCCTCGCTTATTTCCAGATGTAGATCGAAAAGAGCATGCAAACGACCTGATACGGCTGGACTTCTCAAATCGAGACTCAGTGTTCGCGCTTCCTCTTCAAATTCCATACGGGCTTGGACAAGATTTCCACGTCGGCCTGCAACAATTTCTGGAATTCGTTCACGCAGTTGAGGGCGCATCTGCTCAAACAAACGAATCGCTTCACGTTCAGACCAAGAACCTGGTTTGCTCGAGAGAGCATGTTGTTCTTGTTCAGAACGATATGCAGTCTCCATGATAATCGTACGTATCGCATCCTGAACACGGGACAATTCTACTGAAAATCCATGTGTTGAAAGGCTTGCAATGAACGTGTTCATATCGTCCATGTCGGTTGTAGTTCCTACCAGAAGGTAATCTCTTGCTGCAGCTTCAACCTCTGCTCTGCGTGAAGTAATCTCAAGCAGAGCTGCTTCTTCCTCGAGTGTTGGCTCTTCGGTTGAAAGTTCTTGCATCATTGGAGGAACTGGTTGTTCAAGTTCACCAACATGTGAGTTCAGACTTTCTTCTATAGAAGCAGCAACCTCCGACAGCGATGTATCTGTTTGCTCTTCGATGGATTCAATCAAACTGGATTCATCTTCAAACGTCCAACCCTCTGGATGGTCGCTCACAAACTCGTCGACCTTTTCTTCGATTGAAGGAGGTGTTGTGACTGCTTCATCCTCATCCTCACCAGGATAGGGGATATCAACCGAAGCTCCTCCTCGCTTGAGTGAACGTTTGATTACGCCCCAGTTTTTGTACTGTGCAGAGAGAACGCCTGCCACTCGAATCAGAAGTGTTTGACGATTACCTGATCTCGGCAATTCCAATGCTTTGCATAAAGCATGGAGATCTTCTTTTGTCATTTTGTCAAGATTTTCTTCTTTGAGTTGTTTAGGATCATGATTGAGATGGAGGTAAAGTCGTTGGCGCCGGGTTCGAAGAGACCCCGTTTTCTTAATTCCAAATACGCCCAACAGGCTACCTAAGTCATTGTTCAGAATATTCTTCAACCCATCCAAGGTCAAATCCCATTCAGGTAAGATAAGGTCGCGAATCAATTGTGCTCGCAGATATTCAACCGATCCATTCTTTGCCAATCCATACGCTGATGCAATCTCCTTGAGGTCCTCAAGACGCGCCTGATAGAGTTCAGACAAGAGATTGGAACGATTGGTCATCACTTCACCTATCCTCGGTTGTTTCCTTACAGTATATGTGGTTTCGCTGTCGAATTAGCATCAATGAGGCGATTTCTCCCGAGAATTTACTATGCGAGATTCCTTCCTTTTTCACTAAATTCGGCTAAACCTTCAAACACGTTCGACGAGCAGGAGTTGTTGGTGATGAAATGGTATCGGCTGAAAAAACGGCAAGGTCCATGCTAAAACAG
>JASLVI010000006.1 GCA_030741455.1 Candidatus Poseidoniaceae archaeon
GATTATTTGATGTGAATGGGTTGGCAAAGGGCTCCCTCTGTTCAGGCGTCTTTGCAAAGGGTACCCTTTGCCCATCAAACAGGCGTACCAATGTAAGGTTCATCAATATCCAATTGCAGGATGTAGAGTCCAGTTGAAATGCATGATGCGTAGATTCGCCCCTCATGGAATTCCACAGCCCATAGGAAAGGAACCCAAGAGAAGTCGTAGAACGCACTGTCAAGAGGCGTTCCATCGAGGTGGCCTCTTGGAAGATAGTAGCCGACTGTTGCCTCAGCGTGGATTTCGATTCGATCTGTAGCGGATGGAGAAATGAGTGTTTCTACATCAACAATCCAAACACCTGCGTGATAATGCGAGATGTACAGGCGTCCGTCCCACGTCCCACCATGAGATTGATCGGTTTCTTCAGTTGTCTCAAAATAGCCACTGTCGAGGTTATGTGGACTGAACAGCAACCATTCGTCTGCGACTGGATCGAGTTCGCATGTAGAACCGAAACAATGGTCCGATGCATAGGGAATTTCCCAATCACGGGTCATGGAAATCTCAAACTTGAAGTTCCCATTTTCTGTTGAATACTCGGTCGTGTCTAGGAAGTAGACAATGCCCGTCCCCTCATAGAGATCAAGACACTCAACAGCTGCTGTCACGTAATGACGCGGCTCATCACCGAGCCCGAGATGTGATACATCGAGCATTTCTGGGAAAGGTTCCGCGTAGTGAATGTACGACACACGTCCACCGTTTTCGTTACCGGTTGTGCCACTATCAGGTTGGCCATCATCATCCAAATCGAGGAAGTCCATCCACGAACCGACTTCTGGTGCACGCCATCGGCACATGACGGGATTACCAAGACCCGCTTTGCATGTTGTTGCCATCAGCGTGTACTGAGCTGGTGAGTTGACAGGATGAGGGACATCCGATACATCTCCGATTCGTAGTCCTGCTTCCCAGTAAGACCCATAGACGAAGGTTCGTCCATAGCGTGGATCTTCCGTATCCTCACCTGGCCAGCGTTGAACCGTCATGTCGTGAATGTAAATCCAACCGCCTCGAGTTGTTTCCCATGCGACTTCGTATTCCCCTACCTTGATGATGGTGTGGCCGATTCCTGACGCAGGTACGCCAGGAAGGGTTCGAGAGGCGCTTCCTTGAAGGTTGAGGTGAGCGATTGTGACACCGCCGCATGCTTCTCCAAGAGCGGAATCGCATTGCTCATAATCTGGATTGGCTACAAAGATGTACCATTCTCCATCGATCATGTGCGGGTAGAGATTGTGTGGGCCGCTTGGATGGTCAACATCGTACCATGAATCGACATATGTTGGATTTGTTTTGTCCGTGACATCGACGAGCACGACAGAAACCTGAGCAGGATCTCCCCACTCGCCTACGTTCGGGTCAGAATACCCCGAATCGACGAGTTGATTTTGAAGAATAACGTATTCGTTTCCATTGTATTCCAAATACTTGACATCGAGAACTTGTGTGTTTGGATCGTTGTAAACACCCATGACCTGAGGGTCGGATGCATTTGTTACATCGACGATATGCATGTCGTTCCAACCTGCTTGGTAGGTGTAAACACGGCCATCAGGCGAACGTGCAACAGAAACTTCGGCGTTTCCAGGTGATGTCAAGGGGTTGAATGCAAGCTGTTCGATGTTGTCGGTACCTGCCTGGTGTTGACTGGCGTTCGAGTGGTCGTGTCCGTCTCCTTGGAACAACGGGTCGCCTGCAGCAAAAGTGAACGCTGGCTCCGTAGTTTCAGCGTCTTCACTAACTCCAACGAGGAGTACAGTAATCGATGATGCAAAGAGAATGCCAAAGATGCCAATGGCAACCAATCGAGCCTCCATGTTCAGCCCACAAGCACCTTGCGTATTGTATTTATTCTCGGAGCATATGGCCCTAACCATGCGTTTCCTCGTGATTGCTCTCGGGATGGTTCTTCTTGCTGCACCCGTTGCGTCCCACGAGTTAGTCATTTACACGGTTATTGTCAACGATGAGGGGCCGCAGCCTGCCGATATTCCTGAAACTGCACTCAAGGTTGGTGATTCGGTCTGGTTTTGGATGGAGGATTCGACCGAAAACATGTCGCTTGTCATCGAATTGTCAAAAGATGGTGCAAGCGCACGTTCACCAACGCTTGTCAATGAATGTGAATTGGATGAAAACGCATCATTGGTCGATGAGAACTGTAAAAATCGATTCGATTTTAAGTTCCAAGGAAATGATTCGATTGGCTTGTGGAACGTATCCTACATGAAATCGGTTAATGGAACGTTAACTGAAACGCTCTACGGCAGTATTACCATCAACGAAGATGTTCATCTTGATGCAAATCATACACACAACGGAACGACAGATAATTTGACGACGAATGTGGATTCATCATCCGATAAATCAATGACCCAAACAATAGCAATCATCGTCGCAATTGTCTCAGCAATTGGACTTGGCGTGCTGTTCATTCAACCACCAAAGAAGACGCTCAAGGAAGAGGAATAGAGATACTGTTTCGTGTGGTTTTGCCTCTTTATGTACTGTGAAACCGCAGTATAATTATGGAAAAGAAATCCGATGAAAACGATGAATTGAAAGCCATTCGTGAAGAAAAAGAACAGCCACTTCTTGACGCTTTTCAAGACACAAAAATGTGGTTCCATGAGAAGTACCTTCTCTTTGAGACCACTGTGAACATTGAAACCGATGCATGGGGTGTTCGTATCACCCTCGACAGCATCGCTCATCCAACATTCACAATCTCAGGGAGGTGGGACATGATCCGCTTCGGCATCGATTACATTGGTTGTGCCATGGTGGGCTGGTCGTTGTACAAAGAGTGCCCATATCCCGAATGGATTGGGGAATAAATTGTCTCCTGCTCAAATGCGACGATTCAAAGGTAAACAACTTCTCGGAAGGTTGTGGCTTGGGTACGTCTACGGCGATTTCTGAAGCACCTCGAGAGGAAAGGCGAGGTGTTGCGCATCAACCGACCGGTTGATGTTGCCTATGAAGCAGGTGCAATCGCAGATCTTCTTGTCAAGAACGATGGCCCCGCTGTCGTCTTTGAACAACCTCGACTTCCTGATGGAAGCATCTCACCAATGCCGTTGGTTATGAACCTGTTCGGAAGCCACCAGCGAACATTGGATGCACTGGGAGCCTCACACGAAACGGAAGTTGGCGACCGAATGACGGCGATGATGAAGCCGGATATTGGCACCTTTGTCAAAATGCCTTGGAAGGCATTGCCGTTAGCAAGAGATGCATTCGCAATGCCTCCTCGAAAGAAGCGATTTGCTGCACCATGTCAACAGGTTCGCATGAAGAATCCTGACTTAACCAAACTCCCTATTCCAAAAACGTGGCCGATGGATGGTGGACATTTCGTTACATTACCACTTGTCGTGACCAAAGATCCGAAGACGGGTGACCACAATCTTGGAATGTATCGTGCACAAGTGTTCGATGAGAAGAACATCGGATTGCATTGGCAAATCCACAAACATGCTGCTGATCATGCTGCTGCGAGTGGCGAGCGAATGCCTGTCGCCATTTGCATAGGAGGGCCGCCAGAACTCATTTTCTCAGCGATTGCGCCTCTCCCTGACAATTTGAGCGAATACCAGTTTGCAGGAATCCTGGGTCGCCGTTCATTGAGAATCACCAAAGCAGTCAGTCAAGACCTCATGGTACCAGCAGAGGCTGATATCGTCATCGAGGGCTATTGCATTCCCGGTGAAACTCGAACTGAAGGCCCGTTTGGCGATCACTTCGGGTTCTATTCCCTTACAGGACAATATCCTGTGCTTCACGTCACAGCCATTACGCATCGTAAAGATGCGATGCTCCCTGCGACCATTGTCGGACTTCCTCCAATGGAGGACGGGTACCTTGGGGAAGCCATCGGACGACAGTTCTCGCCAGTCCTTCGCTTCCAACATCGAGATGTAATCGGTGTCCACCTTCCGCTCGAAACTGGGTTCCACAACCTCGCAATCGTTTCATCAAAACAACGCTATCCACGACAAGGCCGTAAAACAGCACTCGGATTGTTCGGTGCAGGCCAGATGATGTTCCTCAAGAGCATGATTGTCATTGATCCAGATCAAGATCCTAAGGATTTGGAAGCCCTTCTGGATGCAATGAACAACAATGTCCACATTGCTACCGATGTCATCGTTTTGGATGGCATGGTAGCGGATTCACTTGAAGCTGCAAGCCCGTACGAGAACGTCCACTCGAAACTCCTCATTGATGCAACCACACTCGCAGCAGCCGACCCTCGTTCTGCAAACGATCCGTTGGAAGGTTCGTTCAAGCAAGAAGCACCTGCTTGGAGACAAGGGCTCGAACCTGCTCCATCGTTTGATGATCTCGAATCTGTTCTTGCAATGGATGTTGTCTCTGACGCACGCATGCTTCGAGACAGTATGCTCGTTGTCACGACGAACATTCCTGCTACACCATCACCAAGAGAAGGTTCTGATGATTCAAACGATGCTGCAGAATCCGCTCGTCAAGAAAAAATAGACCAATTGAAAAATCAAATTTGGCAATTGGATTCTTCATCCTCATTACGATGGTTATTCATCACCAATGACGATCTTGATTTGCACTGTGAAAAAGCACGTCGACGATTGCTCTGGCAACTGACATCTCGTTTTGACGTTGGCCGTGGCCTCTCATTTGACGAGAACAAGGAGCGCATGTGCTGGGATGCAACAACGCCGATTCCTTCCAATGAGCATGGTGTACGACGATGGCCTGCGATTACCATGCATTCCGATGAAACACTCGAAGCAGTACGCAAACACCCCGAACTTGACAAATACCAATGGCCCCCGCATCTTGAATTCAGGTGAAGGCATGAACCTCAAGCAACTCGCTGAGTTCGTGAAAATCGAACACACGCTGTTTTCGCTTCCTTTCGTCCTCATTGGCTACATCATCGCCGTTGAAGAATTCAACCATGGATACGGCATCGACCTTCTCTGGATCTTGTTGGCTGCTGTGGGTGCTCGTGGACTTGCTATGACATTAAACAGAATCATTGATCGAGATATCGATGCTGCAAATCCACGAACGCAAGGACGGCATCTTGCATCCGGTACAATGAGTATGCAAACAGCTTGGATTCTCTCTGCCGTGTTCTTATTGATGCTCCTCGTCAGTGCTGGCTTACTCAATGAAGTCGCATTGATGATGGCGTGGCTCCCTGTACTTGCCTTCATCATCTACCCATACATGAAGCGCTTTACCTGGTTGTGCCATTTCTGGCTCGGCCTTTGTCTGGGACTCGCTCCAGCTGGTGCATGGGCTGCCATCGCTGCAGATACACACGGATGGGCCGCGATTACCGATGCATCACTGTGGGCTCCAACCATGTTTGCGATTTCACTCGGTGTTGCATTCTGGATTACGGCCTTTGACATCAATTATGCACGAATGGATGTGGAAAGCGATCGTGAACAAGGCATTCACTCCTTCCCTTCGAAATTTGATGAACGAGCAACAACCCGAACAACGATACAACTCTCATTGTTATGGTTCGCCTGTTTCGCCTTTTCTGACCCGATGGAAGGAATCTGGTTCCTGGCAGCATCAGGTTTGATGGCCATCGCCAACATCTATGTCGTTCTGAAAAAGGATGGTTTTTCAGACTTCCAAACCACACTCTTCCGAGTCTCTATGCTAACAGGATGGGTTCTTCTCGCTTCGCTCTTGATTGGATTCGCCGTCGAAGTTCCCGTTTAACTGAGGAATTCAATGGAGACCTAACAACATCCATGATCTCGCAAAGGAGCTGGGATGAATGTCACACGATCAACATCCTGTGTCTTCTGAAGTTGTTGCATGACCTTTCGCATATTACCTGCTGTACCAGAAGCTTGCATCATATCGACACACGAATTGTTGAATTGACTTGTGTGATTGTACGATGTGACTGTGATCTTGCCTGAATGACGAATATCATGCAACTTTTGCTCAATTCCATGCTGAAAGAACACAATAAGAATACCCTCAATTGCCGTGTCATCACCCATTGATTCAAGACTTCCACGTTGAAGTTCCTCTGCGAAATGAAGTGAAGCGTCCCTTAGAAACCGACTACGATTATCGTAGCCTGATGTTTGCACTAAATTATCCAGTTCATCAGCAAATTTATTGTCAACACTGAAGGATACAACTCGGCTCATGAAAATCGGATTAAGCAGTCAATAATAATACTTATTGATTCGATAATTATTAACTTGTATTATATATGTATTAATTGTGGAAGGTCTATGCGCAAGAAGAGTATGCATGTAGTTTTGATGGCGAGTGTCCTAGTTTTTTCCAGCATTGCTGGTTGTCTAGGTAATGTCGATGATGACGCTGAAGATAGAACCGTTATTGTCTCAACGTATCACGTTGAGCAAATCGTTTCTGCTATCGTAGGTGACACAGTAAACGTGGAGATTTTGGCTCCTTCAAATGTCCCTGTCCATGATTATGAACCGACGACGAAAGACCTGCTCCGACTGCAAGAAGCTGACATCTTCTTCTATCACGGAATAGGACTGGAAACATGGATCGATGCAACACTCGACAGTCTAGGCGATGATGCACCAGACCATTTCCCTACCCATGCCGTATCAGACGGATCAGCAACCCTCCTTTACTCTGAAGTGATGATTGACACACTATGTAGCGACCTCTCTTCTCCAGGAACAGAAGACATTCACATCTTGCATGAAACCATGTACTTCTTGGATGAGTTGCACAGTGACAATGCTGCGTACAACATGGGCATGCCAGACGACCACGGCCATGATGAGGACCATGACGGCCACGACCATGATGAAGATCATGATGAGGACCATGACGGCCACGATCATGATGAAGATCATGATGAAGACCATGACGGCCACGACCATGATGAAGATCATGATGAAGACCACGACGGCCACGACCATGATGAAGACCATGATGAAGACCACGACGGTCACGACCATGATGAAGACCATGGCGACCACGAGGGTCACGATCACGGTGAGATGGAAAAGATGGAAGTCGAGAAGACATTCGCCGGAAACGCTGACTGCCCAGCAGACACAACAATCTCAGTCTACGAACTCGAGGCGGGTGAATACGTCCTTGAATTCGAATCTGAAGATGCTGAAACCTTCAAGTTCGCAATTGCCGCAATGGGCGGTGCACACCACCACCATCACGGTGAAGGCGAAGCGGAAGCGGAAGAAGCACATGGCGTATGCCACGACATGAGCACGCACGAAAATCATGATGAATACACTACTGAGGCTGCTTGTGAAGAAGCAGGCCATATGTGGATGGAAGAAGAGCATGAGATGTCTGGAGAAGAAATGCTCGAAATGGGCGACGCAAACAACGACTCAATGCTTGATTCAACCGAGTTCCTTGCATTGATGGAGATGTTCGAAGATGAGGATGGTGAAGAAGATCACGACCATGATGGACATGATGAGGACGGTGATGATGAAGAAGGTCATGATCACGATCATGGTGACCATGATGGACATGATGAGGATGAAGTGACTCATGAGATGGAAGAAGCCATGTGGAATTTCATGTTCCAGACTGCAGACATGAACGCTGACGAAATGCTTGATGAAGACGAACTCGACCAGTTAGTCCGTGCTGTCAACGGAGATTATTTCGATAGTGTTGCTGCCAGCGCTGTGATGTTTATGATCTCCTTCGATACCGATGAGGACGGTGTTCTCTCACTCGAAGAATTTGAATCTGCAATGAGCATGGAAGATGGAGATGATGGCCACGATGACCATTGGGACCCTAATACATGCCACGACGAAGACACGCACGAGACTCATGACGAATATACCAACAAAGAGGATTGCGAAGCTGCAGGCCACATGTGGATGGACGAAGATGACCATGACGACCATGACCATGATAGCCATGATGATGATCATGGAGATGACCATGATGGACATGATGATGATCATGGAGATGACCATGATGGACATGATGAGATTGGAATGATGTTCAATATGTCTGATGCTAACGGCGACGGTAGCCTCGACGCAGAGGAATTCACCAGCATGATGGAAATGATGGGTGATAGCGACCATGAAGAAGGTGTTGCGTTCATTGGATTCCACGTTGAAGAAGAAGGTGATTACGGATTTGCTCTACCTGAAGGTGTTGAACTTCACATCTTGAGCATGGGGGGGCACGAAGGTCATGATCATGGCGACCACGACGATGACCATGGCGATGACCATGATGACCACGGTGATGAAGACGCTCTTGGCGCTGACCCACACAGCTGGTTGGATCCTCTTGCTTACAAGGCTCAAGTTGCATTGGTTCTTGCTGAGCTCAAGAAGGAGTTCCCTGACCTCGAAGATACATTCGACGAGAACGCAATGGCATTCATGGCAAGCCTGGACAAAGTTCACCTTGACTACGAAGCTGCTTTCGGATCAAACGGAACCTGTACCAACCGAACGGTTGCAGCAAACCACAATGCGTATTCATACATCGCTTACCGATACAACCTGAAATTTGTAACCGTACACGGTCTTGATCCTGAAGGTGAGCCAAGTGCTGAAGACATTCTCGAAGTTGTGGAAAAGATTGAGGAAGATGAAATCAACGTCTTGTTCATCGAAGAGTACACTGATGAAACTGCAGTCAACAGCATTGTCGATGAAACCGATGGAGACGTTTCAGTAGAAATATTGTACACCATGGAATTGCCGCCAAAGGATTCCAGCGATGACTATCTTTCCTTAATGCAAAAGAACCTCAACAGCCTCAAATCTGGATTAGGTTGCTGAACTGAAACAACGAGATGAGTGGAGAAGATAGTATGCACACAGTCGATTATCTTCCTATCCTCTTTGTTGGAGGGATTTTCCTCTTTATTGGATTCAAGATAGCTGGAGAGTATATCACTGCTCGACGCGCTTCTTGAGCCTTCTCTTGGAGGGCATCTTATCCAATTAGGGAGGGTATCTCATGCGAGTGATTTCATCTAGTAGCATTGTTCAGGCAGAATCAATGCTTGAAGCCAACAATTTGTCTGTGATTCGTTCAGGCAAGATCGTCCTTGAGGATGTGAATTTTCAAATCAAGGAGGGCGAATTCGTTGGGATCGTTGGACCAAACGGAGGAGGGAAGTCCACTTTACTGCTCACCATTCTTGGGATTCTATCGCCAGCAAAAGGCGATGTCAAGGTATTTGGCCACAACCCTCAATTTGTCAATTTTAACGGAAAGGTTGGATGGGTCTCTCAAGATGCTGCAAGCATTCCAACGAAGATGCGAATGACAGTAAGGGAGCTGATTTCACTCGGAACAATATCTTCGAAAAATCTTTTTTCATTTCGTCGAGGAAAGGAGTCCTCTGCAGTTGAAGATGCAATCAAACTTGTAGGATTAGAAGATCTTGCTGAAGCTGATATTGGACGACTGTCTGGTGGACAGAGGCAACGTGCTGTGATTGGCCGAGCACTTGCTTCAAACGCTGAACTGCTTATTTTTGATGAGCCACTCGTAAACGTTGACAGAAGTGCTCGAAATGGAATTCTCAAATTGCTTGATGATTTATGCCACAACGAAAATAAGACCTTGCTCATGGTTTCTCACGATTTAACGGCAATTCGACAGTCTGCCCACCGGATTGTATATCTTGATGGTCAAGTCCAATTCGATGGGCAACCAAGCGACATACCCAACTTAAGTGGCTTAGCTGGCCTTATTGGTCTTGAACACGTTCATTCGCACGCTCACAAGGAGGAGGACTGATGAAATTCAGTGAATTCCTGATTGAAATTCTTTTCAATGACTGGTTCAGTCTTAGTAATCTAGGTCCATTCATGCCTGGAGGGACCTTTCCAGCGTATTTTGAAGTAGAAATGTTCCAAAGGGCATTGCTCGCTGCTGTCCTAACCACGGTTGTTGCAGGATTTTACGGATCGTTTCTCTTAATGAAGAACTTAGCATTGATGGGCGATGGTCTTGCACACGTCTCGTTTGGAGGTGTTGCTGTTGGAATTGTTCTTGGAGCTGCGGCCCCTTTGTGGTATGCACTCATTTTCAGCGTTACTGCAGCACTTATCATTCATGAATTGCAAGAACGTGATTTGCTTACAGGTGATGCTTCAATTGCGATTTTCCTAACTGGTATGTTGGCACTCGGCCTTGTCGTTTTGCGAATCTGGGGGCAAGGAATCACAGCAGATATCGAAGGTTACTTGTTCGGAAATTTGAATTTAATCGACTACAATGATTTGGACCTTATCGTCTCCATTTCGATCATCAGTCTCGTCTCCTTGTTCTTCTTGCACAATGCATTACTTGCAACAACCGTTGACGCCATTGCAGCAAGGATTCAGGGGATTCCAACTCGATGGATTGGTCTTTGGTTTAGTGCTGCTGTCGCAGCAATTGTCGTCTCAATGGTTCAAGTCATTGGAACCTTGTTGGTTACAGCACTGTTGGTAACCCCTGCAGCCACTGCCCAACTCGTCGGTCGAAGTTTCCGTGAGTGCATGGTTTTGACACAACTTATTGGGATCACTTCCGTGCTTCTTGGACTCTTCCTCTCATCGGAGTTGGATACTGGAGCTGGCTCGATGATTGCATTGGTGTCAGCTATCGTCTTTGGTTTGGTCCTTATTGGTACGATTGTAGTTAACCAAGACGCGAATAAACAACGAATTGACTGAACATGACTGGGTGGAAATTAGAATAACCCACTCGTCTGGTTTTGATTCATGAACCCGATTGTCAAGTCTCTGCTTGAATTCAATGAAGCCTTTGAAATTCCGAAACTCGATGCGCCTGGCCTTGGTCCAGACGAATTGATTGAATTACGTATCAAACTCCTGACTGAGGAAGTTCAGGAGTATGCTGAGGCTGCTCGAGCAGGCGATCTTGTCGAAGTGCTCGATGCATTAGCAGATATTGGCTACATCCTTGCTGGAACCATCATCAATCATGGTATGCAAGACATCTACGATGATGCCTTCAATGAGGTGCATCGAAGCAATATGGCCAAACTGGTTGATGGGAAAGTCATTCGAAGAGAGGATGGAAAGGTGCTGAAACCAGAAGGTTGGCAGCCACCTCAACTTGCTCAATTCTTGCAATGAATTGATGAATACCTTCACAGTGGGCGAGTCATGACCTCTCGGCCTGTTGCACTTGTCACTGGTGGCGGTAGAGGCATTGGTGCAGCCATCAGCCATCGTCTTGCAAAGGATGGCTTCGATGTGTTGCTTACGTACAATTCCTCATCCAAACCTGCTGAGATGATCGTTGATGAGATACGTAGCTCCGGTGGTGATGCACTGGCTGTCAAAGTCGATTGTTCCGATGAAGGCGAAGTTGGGTTGCTTGGCATCCATGCTTGGATGAACAGGAAGATCGATGCACTCGTTCTCAATCATGGGCGATACGATCGTGTCCCTGCAGCTGAGATGGAACTCGATGATCTACGTCGAACGATGAAAGCCAATTTCGAAGGGGCTGTGAACGTCTGGAAGGTTGTTCAGCCCCACCTTGCACCAAATGCGAGCATGGTTGTTGTTAGTTCTCAACTTGCAACACGTGGTTCGCCTCATGGAGCCGATTATGCCGCCTCCAAAGCAGCTCTAAGCACATGGGCACGTTCCCTTGCGCTAGCTGTAGGACCAGAAGGCAAGCGCGTCAACGTCCTCGCCCCAGGCTATGTCGATACGGACATTCTTGCTGGTGATTCCGATTCAAAGCGTGCGCAACGTATTGAGGAAGTTCCGCTCAAGCGCATTGGTACGGGCGATGATATGGCTTCCATTGTCTCATTCTTGCTGAGTGATGATGCTGCCTACATCACTGGGGCTGTCCTTCACGCCAATGGCGGACTCTATTTGCCTTAGACGCATCTTCATCAAGGGTTGGCGCGAAGCCCAACCATGACCGACGCTTGGGATGATGACGGTGCGTTTGAGCACGTCGCAGACCAAGAAGTCGCTGATTCCGACTTGGTCGAGCGTGACCCCTTTGATCTTTCGAAAGCCCTTGAAGGGGCTGCTATGGAGCATTTGCACCCATCTGTGAAGCGTTTCCGTCTACACAGTGAATTCGAACCATCTGGAGACCAGCCCGGTGCAATCGATGAACTGGTCAAACAATTGGAAGATGGGCAAGAACGATGCATTCTGCTCGGTGTTACTGGAAGTGGCAAGACCTTCGCCATGGCCAACATGATCGAACGGCTCAACATCCCTACCTTGATCCTCAGTCACAACAAGACGCTTGCACGTCAATTGTACCATGAAGTGGCAGGATATTTTCCTGAGAATGCTGTTGAATATTTCGTTTCCCACTATGATTACTACCAACCCGAAGCATATCTCGCAAAACGTGACTTGTACATTGACAAAGAGATGTCCATCAACGAGCGGATTGAGCAAGAACGGTTTGCTGCTGTTGCAAGTCTCGTCAGCCGTCCCGATTGTGTCATCGTCTCGTCCGTTTCCTGCATCTATGGTCTCAACCCACCAGAAACGTTCCTCGAGCACCATGCTCGTGTCCACAAAGGGCAGGAAATTGATCCACAGGACCTTGTGCGTGAATTGGTTGCATTGCAATACACCCGAACAACGACCGATCTCTCCAGAGGCGAATGTCGACTTCGAGGAGAAGTTCTCGATGTGTGGATGCCTTCTCGTGATGACCCTTTACGCATACGTTTCGATCTTGATGGCGTTACGCATGTGCAAGTTTGTGATCCTGTTTCATGGGAAGTTCTCGATGATCTCGATGAGGCATGGATTCATCCAAAGGAATTCTTCATGACCAGCCAAGAACGCTTTGAACAAGCGCTTGAAAGCATTGAGGATGAACTTCAACTTCGGCTTACTGAGTTCGATATGCAAAACAAATTCATCGAACGGCATCGCCTTGAACAGCGGACGCAATACGATTTGGAAATGTTGAGAGAGATTGGTCACTGTCAAGCCATTGAAAATTATTCCTTGCACTTTGATGGACGTCAACCAGGGGAACGTCCCTACTGCCTGTTGGACTTCTTTGCTGCATGCGCTCGACAATTCCACGGCGATCCTAAGAAATTCCTTGTCATCATGGACGAATCTCACGTTACACTCCCGCAAGTTGGGGGCATGTATTTCGGAGACAAGTCTCGAAAAGACAGTCTTATTGAGCACGGATTCCGATTACCAACCGCTGCGGACAATCGTCCATTGAAAATGCCAGAATTCCAGCACCTCGTCCCACAAATGGTGTACGTCTCTGCAACACCAGGAGAGCGAGAACTTCGTCATCTCTGTGAAATCACCAAACAAAAGGTTCCGCTTGGATTGGAACACGTCGCTTCTGCTGGTGGAGCTCGGCCTGGTGAAAAAAAGAAGAAGCATCCTGATTCGGAAACCATGTATGAACTGCTGCAATCAATTCAAGGCATTGCAAAGATGGAACTACGGCCGACTGGTCTGCTTGATCCTAACATCGAAGTTCGTCCTACTGAAGGTCAAATCGCTGACCTTCTTTCGGAAATCAATCTCCGTATTGAAAAAGGCGAACGCTGTCTTGTGACCGTCCTGACCATCAAGTTCGCAGAAGAGGTTGCCGATTATCTCAACAGAATGGGTGTACGTTCACACCATCTTCACTCAGAGATCGATACCATCGAACGAACCGAAATTCTCAATGCACTACGTATCGGTCACATCGACGTTGTCGTTGGAATCAACTTGCTTCGAGAAGGATTGGACATTCCAGAGGTGAGTCTTGTTGCCATCTTTGATGCTGACCGTCAAGGGTTCCTTCGAAACGAACGATCACTGCTGCAAACGATTGGACGAGCTGCACGAAACGTGAATGGTCGAGTGCTACTCTATGCCGATGGCATGAGCCCTGCAATGGAAGCGAGTATTCGTCAAACACTGGAACGTCGTCAACGGCAAGATGCCCACAACAAAGCCAATGGTATCATCCCGAGAACGATCATCAAAGCACTTCCTCAAATGGGAGCAGAAGCGGATGAATTGATTGCAGGAACCTCAACTGCGAAGGATGGGAAGCGTCGACTTGTTGCCAAGAAGGGTGGTCGGAAAGATGGAGATTGGGCTTCGAAATTCAATCTTGGTGCTGGTGCTTGGGCGGAAACAGAAAGAAAAACTCCAATTGAAAATTCAAAAATTCAATTGACTTATGACGAGCCAGGTGATGTTCATTCGAACCTTACTCGAGAACAACGAATGGATTTGTTGAATGAACTCAAATCAGCCATGAAAGAAGCGGCTAAACAACTCGACTTCGAGGAGGCTGCACGATTGCGTGACCGTATTTTCGAACTTGAACAAACACTGTGATTATTTCGAAAGCCGATGAGCGGTCTCGCTCAACGTTTCATCCCCTTGTTGCAAGGATCGAATGTAGCGGGCAATGGTTTCATCTGAATCCCGTAGATCGTACAAGTCTCCAACCCATTCCAATGGTTCGTCAAGCGTATGCCCACTACCAGATTCAAACGCACGCCATAGAGAACATTCGCTCCCATCTTGAGCCATCGTTTGCAAGAACCATGGAACTGCGTCAAGTTCATTCGTACAGGGCAAATCGTTCTCTGTCACGGTGATCACCCAACATCGCCCATGACTATGAGGAATGTTTGCACTTTCAAGGAATTCAAGAACGTCTTCTCGTTCTGCACCTGGTTGCAACCAAATGAAGGGAATGGCTCGCCCTTCAAGCAACCATTGACGCAGTGATGCAAGCACACGATCAGGCGATAGGAAGAGTACGAACAGTTCAGGATTGCTGCTCTGCCAAGGATTGCTGCGTATTGGCCGGCCAAGAATTGTATTTCCTGCATCGTTTGGATGCACTGGAACCATCCTGTAGCCGAACTCCCCTGCATCGTGGAAAGCTTGGTGAGCAGGCCGATCATTGCGCAATCCTGCCCCAATAATGTGAACGGACTGGATTGACTGTAGCCATCCATCGCTGCTCATATCTCGCCCACAGAGTGCTTTGTTTTCAAAGGCTGTTTGTTCGTGGTTGAAAACTGCGATTCAAAAGGTGGTGCGATTCCTTTGACCCATGAACTACCTCATCATTGGCGGAAACAGTGACATTGCAAAGGATGTTATTCAACGATTGACCGAGAATGGGCATGCCATTCATGCCCTCGTACGAAGCGAAGAGCAAGCAGAACAACTCAAGGCGCTGGGCCATACGGCAACCATCGGAGATGCTACCAAAGAAGCATACATCAAGCAGTCTGTTGATGAGGCAAAACAAAAGGGGGACATCGATGGTATTCTCCACTGCGTTGGTTCGATCGTTATTCGTCCACCACATGCGCTCAATCAAGAGGCGTTTGAGGAGGTCATTACAACGAACCTTACCTCTGCATTTCTGACCTTGTCCATTGGCGGTAAAGCAATGCTTCGTCAAAGTCGAGGCCGTATGGTCTTCACATCCAGTGTTGCTGGATCTCTTGGCCTGGTGAATCATGAAGCGATTGCTGCTGCGAAAGGTGGCATCGAAGCGATGGTACGCTCAGCTGCTGCAACCTATGCACGGCGAGGTCTTCGAATCAACGCCGTCGCTCCTGGCCTGACAGATACCAAAATGGCCTCCCGGATTCTTGCAAGTGATGCCATGCGTGATGCTGCTTCTCAGAAGATTCCTACGCAACGCATCAACCAGAAGGAAGAGGCCGCTTCAGCTATGCATTGGCTCCTTACCGATGCTCCTGACAACATGACAGGACAAGTCCTACACCTTGATGGTGGTATGGCGAACGCCCTTGTTTGAGGGAGAACATGAAGGCCATTATCGTCGGTGCAGGTTTGGCTGGCTGCGCTGCAGCATGGGCTCTTGAACAGCATGGATACGAGTGTATACTTGTTGAGTCATCTGAAAAGGCAGGAGGAAGGATGCGATGCACAACCCTCGGGAAGCACAACGTTGACGTTGGTTTCCATGTGCTTCATACAGCCTATCCAACACTCCATCGTTGGCTTGATGTAGATCATCTTCACCTCAAACCAATGGATGCTGCAACAGATTTGATTGCACCATCGACTGGAGTCATCAAAACAATTGGCGACCCATTGCGTTCTCCTTCCACCTTGTTTCCAACCATCTTCTCGGCTGGCATTTGGAACGCATTGCGAATGCTACGATGGCGATTGAAAACGCGAAAGCAGGATCTTGAAGCAGCAATGGATGCTCCTTCCATTCCGTTGGATACATACTTTGATGCGATGCGGTTTAGTAAGCCGTTTCAATCATCATTCCTTCAGCCCCTGTTTGCTGGCATCACGTTGGATAATCAACGTAAGGAGCGTTCCGCCTTTGCATCATTCACCTTTTCAGCCATGTCGCACGGCATGATGACCATGCCCGAGAAGGGTATTGAAGCAGTACCTCGCCAAATTCTTGAGCGCCTCGATGCAACAGAAATCATGTACAATACGAAGGTAACCTCTGTCACAAAGAATTCGGTTCAACTCGATGATGGAACATCGATAAAGGCGAACATGGTTGTACTTGCAACACCTCAGCATGTGACGCAAGCGATGCTTGGAAAGTCTACTAGGCTACGACGAAAAGAAACTGCTACCTATGTCTTCGAATGCAAGGATTCACCGATCAAGCGAGCACGATTGCTATTGAATACAGAATATGGAATTGGTCAACACAAGATTCTGCACGTACATGTCCCTACTCTCCTGCATGCATCCGAATCGCATCTCGTTGTTGCAACAGTGATTGGAGAAGATGCGCGTTTGCATGAAGATGATGAAGAACGGAAGCACATCCAAAGTGAATTGGTTGATTGGTTTGGTTCAACCGTCAATGACTGGGACTTGATTGGAACGACATACGTCGATTACGCACTCCCATCAGGAGGTACAACCGCCATTGGCCGAGAGCGGGAACAATTGATTCATGATGGAATTTATTGCATTGGCGATCATACAATGCATCCTTCCGTTCACGGAACGCTTCGTTCTGTTGAGCGTTTACTGGAACACCTTGAGATTCCAATCCCCATGAAAGATTGATGAAGTGAAACGGTGGCGAAGGAGCATGGCCATTGACCCAAATGACTTCGACATCCCCGTCAAGGATTACGAATTCGGTGAAGTAACGAATGCGACCTCGTTGATTGACCAAATGGCAAAAGCAGGTGGATTTACTGCAACAAAACTTGCAACGGCTCGAGATATACTCGTACAGATGCGTGATGAAATCGATGCTGTTGATGGTGATGCAAGTCAAGTCTGCAATTGGCTTTCGTTCCCTGCATGCCTCTGTGCAACAGGAACTCGTTCCTTCTTTATTGAAGCCATCAAGACCAAAATGTTCAATGTCGTTTCAACTACCTGTGGAACATTGGATCACGATATTGCTCGGTCCTACAAGGACTACTATCATGGCGCCTTCGAATTGGATGATATTGAACTTGGAGAGCACGAATTGATGCGATTAGGGAATGTGATTGTTCCAAATGCATCCTATGGTGAAATCATCGAGGCAGTCGTTATGCCAGCCCTTGAAGACATTTACAACGATCGACTCAAAGAAACCGGAAAGACAGGAGCAGATGCGTGGATTGGCTTTGGTTCAATTCATCTCGTATGGGAACTAGGAAAGCGAATTGGTAAGCCTGATTCACTCATCTACTGGGCTTGGAAGAATCAAATTCCAGTCTGTATACCAGGCATTACGGATGGATCGATTGGCGCACAGTTGTTCATGTTCCGCCAGAAGCACCGGGATTTCCATATCGATACGCTGGCTGATGAACAGGTTATGTCCGATTTGACATGGGATGTTGATACGTCCAATGCCTTGATGATCGGCGGTGGAATTTCCAAGCACCACGTTATTTGGTGGAATCAATACCGAGGAGGCCTCGATGCTGCAGTCTATGTCACGACAGCTCCAGAGCATGATGGGAGTCTCTCTGGTGCTCGTCTTCGTGAGGCGATTTCCTGGGGCAAGATGCGTCCTGAAGCGCCCAATGTTTGCGTTGAAGGAGATGCAAGTGTGTTGCTTCCATTGCTCGGAAGTGACATCTTCAATCGTTGATTTTTCCTGCTAGATACACCATCATCGCTGTACGTAGTGGACTTGTTGGTTGCCACCCATGACCATCACATTCGACAAGGACATCATGCAATGGTCCGAGGGAAGGCCTCGTTGACGTTGTTGTTGCAGAAACTGGAACAACTGAAATCTTCGGTGATGCAGGTTGATCGAGAAGAGTTGCAGTAAACTGTCCAGTTGAACCTGCCTTCGTTCGATTGTATAGCATCTGCATCTCATGGTGCGTTTGCTGTGTTGACCATCGTCGACGTCCAGCGATATTCAGCGATTGTGGCAGTTGTGGTTGGTGCAGAGCGATTCGGACCAGAGCATCGACCACATCCGATTCAGCAACCCAATAATGCGATGATTCTCCTTCATTGGACTGTTCGATGGCATTCCATATTGTGTCAAGTTCTTCGTTAACAAGACCAGAATTCGCTCCCGATGGAAGAACGTCATGCAAACAAATGGAACATGATTGATTGACCATAATTATGTTGGCTTGAGAAAAGAAATCGAATGAAACGTCACACTCCGCCGAAACGTCAACCTTCGCAATCCCTGCTTGAAGCAGTGTTGCATGACGTTGTTGAGTCTCTTGAGCATCTTTTTCATCGAGACAGAGCGTTACATCGAACATCAACAATCGTTCAATGAACGCTTGTGCAATGGAGCCATCGAGAGGATGGACGCTCACACGAATCATTCTTCTCACGCAATAAATGCTTCAATGGCTTGACGAGTGATATCGATAACAAGATCCACTTCCTTGGAAGTGATGCCAAAGTTCGGTGTGTATCGCAATGCGTTTACGCCACCATGGATGACACCGAGTCCATGCTTTCGGCACCAAACTTCGACCTTATCGAATCCAACAACTTGGAGTGTTTCAGGATTCAATTCAGCCGAAACGAGGAGCCCGGTGCCCTGTACTTCTAGAATCTGTTCGGGATATTGTGATTGAAGTTCTTTCAACTTCTCGACCATTTCCTTTCCACGCTCTCGAATGTTTGTTCTCAATTCAGACGTAATGTTGTCAAGAACGGCAACTGCAGTCTCAAGCGCACGTGGATTGGTGGTCATCGTATTTCCATAGATTCCAACAACGTAGAGTTCGCTCGCTCGCTTGTTCATACCCAAAACTGAGAGCGGGTATTGTCCAGCATTCAGTGCCTTCGACCATGCCTCTAAATCGGGGGCTTCTGCATCTTCGAATCCTTCGTAATCAACAACAGAGAGACACCCTTGTCCACGTAGACCCGCTTGGACAGAGTCCACCATGAGCATGGATCCATGTTCCAACGTCAAGCGACGGGCTTCATCATAGAACGCTCGCTCCACGCACCGACCTGGGCTACCTTCGCCTTGAACCGGTTCCAATGCCATCATTTCGATAAAGAATCCTTCATCATCAGCACGCTTGAACATTGCTTGCAATGCTTCGATATCGTTTGCTGGAACAAGAAGAAGGTTGTCCATATCTCGGAATGTTGCGAGGTTTTTCTTGTAACCATCCATACATGAGTGTGAAATTTGTGCAGGTCGACCGGTTCGCCCATGGAACGCTCGTTCAACAGCGAGGAGTTTGGTTGGCTTTCCTTCATGCCGGCCACCTGGATCGGTCATGTTCTTGGCGTTGACATCCGCAATACGCAATCCAACAGTGACCGATTCGGAACCACTGTTCATGCAGATGAAGCGATCAAACGGACATGAACCACGTGTGTGCCCGAGCTCTTTTCGAAGTCGGTCACCCAATCGCTTCTGGGAAAACGATGGAGTCATGACGTTGGCCATAACCCAATTCTCGCTCATTGCATCGATGACCGATGAAGGCCCGTGGCCACTACCGAGCATACCGTAACCGCCGTTATCGTGGAGAACTGCTCCACACGCAGTTACCAACCATGGACCTCTTCCAGCGATTGGGATGTATGGGTTGACAGTCGCAGCCGAATAGAAGTTCACGTAATCTGATTGGAGGTGTTCGATAAGTTCAGCTTCTGGAAGAGCCATGATATCTTGTCCAAACTCTTCGATCAAGGTATGATGCATTTGTCCCGCTTCGTGAATTGCCTGGATCAATTCCGCATCGGTGTTACAAAAATCTTCGATAACATTGTCACTGAGTCCGATGGTCTCTACAGGGCCACTCGATGCACGAAGGCGATGGAGAACTGCAATAGGATTATCCGCCATGTGTGCATGCTGTCAAAGAACTCCTTTGAACATAGCCCTATGGCCAAGTTCTCGACGTAATATTCGGTCACAGATGATCCTCAAACAGCCGTCAAAATAGCAAATTTCAATTGAAAATTCATTGATTTTCGATTATTTTAGCACGTGAGCGTATTCTACGATCCAAGAACAGGTGTTGGTTTGATTCCAATTGAAAACCCAATCTTATGAAAACAGAATTCCAGTATATTTTGAAAATTATACGACATTCATTTTTTGAAATAAAATCGACTCCTCAATTGGTTTTGAATTCAAAAAATACAAAATTCCAATTGAAAAGTTAATTTTTGTCGTCGAAGAGTATATATGATTCATCGGCTGAACACATCCTAACCGGGCAAGACCCGAGGAGATGGGAAATTATGGCAGACAAAGAATACAACATCCAGGAATTAGTACACCGGGATGTATATGTGAACGACAAAAAAGTAGGAACGATTGTTGGTGAACGACATCACCCAAACGAGGCACGCGTCCAATCGATGCGGATCCAAGTTGAGTCAGATGTTGCTGACGAATACATGAGGAAACCTGCAGAACTAGCACCGCTACCAAAGGAATTGGTACACAGCATCCAAACTGATGGAACTGTGAAACTATCAAAGTCAATGCGAGAGCTACAACGAAGGTGGAGAAACACAATTCGAATCGATGAGAAACTCTACGCACCAGATGAAATGCTTGACCGAGCGGTTCTCGACAACCAAGGACGAGAAATTGGCGTCATCAACGGCATGGTCAAGGTGAAGCGCACCTACAAGGGATTCATTGTTCGAACTCGACTTCATGCACAGAAGCAATTCGGAATTGATGAGGAAATCAAAATTCCACTAACGGCGTTCTCTCGAACTCGAGAGCGTCTTGATGAGATTGTTCTTTCACGAACATTTGATCGTGTCTTGCAGTTGCCTTCTTTTATTGCAATTAACGATCCAAATTTTGATGAAGAGTGATTTCGAATCAACCGTCATTCTTATGACAAGGTTGTAGGTCGGAGGCTTGCCCTTGCGCGGGTGGCTTAGTCGGTTAGAGCACCCGGCTGATAACCGGGAGGTCGCAGGTTCAAGTCCTGCCTCGCGCACCAACTCCTTCTCAATACGGTGTCGTACGACTCGCAAAGAACATGAACGGGCGTCGCTCAGGCTGGTTTGAGGGAAGCAGATGGTCGTCGTCTCGGGAAGCAATGCACAGCAAGTGGCAGAACAACTTGCTCAGTCATTGGGTTGGAATCACGTCAAACTCGAAGCTCGACGGTTTCCTGATTCGGAAGGTTACATCCGGATTCCTGAAGAGGAGATCGAAACGATTCGGTCTGAACCCGTTGTTGTTGTTTCAAACACATTTCCAGATGCGGGTATTGTCGAAACCATGTTGATCCTCAAAGCAATTTCAGATGTTCGTAAAGGATCGATGGAAAACCTTCGAGGAATCGAACCACAAAAAATGGAAGATATCGGCCCCGGAGTCTACCTTGCGGTGCCATATTTTGGATATTCTCGTCAAGACAAGCGATTCAAGCCTGGTGAAGTCATCTCTGCAAGGGCGATAGCGGACATGCTTGCAGCACAGTGCGATGGGCTTGCAGTACTCGATTTACATGCTCCTAAAGTCCTTGAAAATCTCTCTGTTCCAGTAGCATTTACCTCAGCCATGCCAGAACTTGCAAGCCATCTTCAGAATGAAGTTAATCCCGATTTCATTCTCTCACCCGACAAGGGTGCCATCGATCGTGCCAGCGAAGTTGCGAATCTGATCGGTTGTGAATTCTCCTATCTTGAGAAAACTCGAATTGATGCGCACACAATTGTTCACAAAGCCAAGGATTTGGATGTAGAAGGAAAAATTGTCGCCATCGTTGACGATATGATCGCTACGGGCGGAACCATCTGTCGCGCTGCCGACGCTCTCCGCTCGCAAGGGGCTGTTGAAGTTCATGCTGCATGTTCACACGGGCTTTTCACCGGTGGAGCCATTCGACGATTGACTCAATACGTCGACGGCGTTCACGCCACTGGAAGCCTATCGAACCCTCGTTCAGTCATTGATGCTGGTGAGGCGCTGGCTCGTGGAATCAACGAACTTCTCGGAAATTGAGATTCTTCAGACACCTTATGGGGTGCAATGCGTTTATATGGTCGAGTGTTGGCGCAACGAATACCACACGAGGATGATTCCAATGAGTGTACACGTACGATTTGAAACCCCAAGCGACCTCGCCGACAGTATTTACGAGCTTATCCGAGCTAACCAAGGCGGGCGAATAAAGAAAGGAAGCAACGAAGTAACCAAGTCCGCAGAACGCGGAACTGCACAGTTCGTTATCCTAGCCGAAGACGTCAACCCTCCAGAACTTCTGGCGCACATCCCACTGATCTGCGAAGAAAAGGGCATCCCATACGGATACGTCCCGAGCCAAGAATTCCTTGCAAAAGAAACCGGACTTCCAACTGGTGTCAAGACCGCTTCCATTGCTATGATGGAAATTTCCAAAGCAAACACAGAAGCATTCAACAACGTCCTTGAAGCCATCAACGGCATCAAGAACTGAATAGGTGATTCAACATGAGTGACGAAACAGTAAGCGGCTGGCCTGCTGAAGTTGTTGAAATCGTCGGTCGAACTGGAATGACCGGTGAAGCAACACAAGTCAAGGTTCGAGTCAATGATGCTCCAAACCCACGAGACGTTGGTCGAATTATTACTCGCAACGTTGTCGGCCCAGTTCGAATGGGTGACATTCTCATGCTCAAGGATACGGGTCGTGAAGCCCGCAAGCTAAACGCACGGTGATCATCATGCCAGAACGAAGAGTTTGTTCATTCTCCGGAGAGGAAATCGAGCCAGGTACTGGAACCATGTTCGTCCGCAAGGATGGAAGCATTCTATGGTTCAAAAACAGTAAGGCTCGCAAGAACATGGTCAAGTTGTCCCGAAATTCCCGAAAGGTCAAGTGGACACGTCATTATGTTCGTGGCGGAATCCGCTGATTCAATTCGGTGAACTCATAAAGGGCCTCTTAGTGGCCAAGGACGGTGAAGAAGATGGAAACAACCTACATTATGGTCAAGCCAGACGGAGTACAACGAGGACTTGTTGGAGAAATCATTGGTCGATTTGAGCGAAAAGGGCTCAAGTTGGTCGGACTCAAGTCCATGGTTCCTAGTGAAGAAATCGCTCGACAGCATTACGATGTTCACAAGGAGCGCCCGTTTTTCCCTGGATTGATCAAGTTCGTTACCTCCGGCCCAGTTGTCTGTATGGCATGGGAAGGTCGTGATGCCATTTCCGTTGCTCGCAAACTCATTGGTTCGACCAATGGCCGTGAAGCAGAACCTGGCACCATCCGTGGTGACTTTGGTATGGATATGGGCTTCAACATGATTCACGGTTCCGATGCTCCTGAAACAGCAGCATTCGAACTTGGCCTTTGGTTCCCTGAAGGTTTGATGACCTGGGAAAACACCATGGGCGCTTGGGTCTACGAGTGAACATCTCTCTTCCTCCCTTGGAGGTAGTCGTATGGACGAAACAGACGTGAACGAAGAAGAGCCTATCGTTCGCGGAGAGAATCGACAACCGATTGTTTCGGTTCTTGG
>JASLVI010000070.1 GCA_030741455.1 Candidatus Poseidoniaceae archaeon
CTACCTTTCTTATCATCATCGTTGCAGGATATCTTGCCTTCGATCAGGTCAGTGATCTTGCAGATGATGAAGATCGAATCAAACAGTACAACAATAAATTGGACAAACGTTGGAACCAACTGAAAGCTTCACCGATGATCGGGTCTTCAATTACAGAATCACTGAATTCAACAAATGGAACTTTAACTGAAGATTTAGCAGAAATGGGTCTTCTGTCAAGCGATTCGGGAATTGGTGATCTTGTAACGGGTGTCGTATCCAGCGTTGGAAGTTTATTGGGAATGGGTATGACTGTCACCTTTTTCCTCATCTTCATTATCTTCGAAGCAAACTTCCTACCTGGGCGAATTGAGCGTGCGTGGCCAGGTGGTGTTTCTGGTCGAGTTCAAGACATGCAGATTCAAATTCAAGAGAGTATCAACACCTATGTTGTTGTCAAAACTGGTGTTGGATTAGGTACTGCTGGAATTACTGCAATCATCTTGTTCATCTTCGGAATCGATCTTTGGTTCACATGGGCATTACTCACATTCATTCTCAACTATGTTCCTTACATTGGTTCATTGATTGCGACAGTACCGCCACTTCTCCTTGGCTTTGTGACACTCTCTCCTGGCGCATGGTTGGTCATGTTGCTTCTTCTCGTATCAAATCAACAACTTTGGGGGAGCATCATCGAGACGAAGTGGGCCGGTCGAGCACTGGATATTTCGCCCGTTCTCCTTCTTCTCACAACAGCCTACTCGTATTGGGTATGGGGCATCTTGGGCATGGTTTTGGTTGTACCTTTCACGGTTATTTTCAAGATCGTTCTTGAAAACATCGAAGCGACACGACCGATCGCAATTCTTCTCGCAGAACGTGCTCCATCCATTGATGAAGCATGGAAAGAAGCGATGAAGGATGGCCGTATTTCCAGTCATGAAAGTCGTTCGCTCGAAGAATTGCAACGTATTCTTGGGCTCAGCGATCGCCAAATGACAAAGGTTGCAGCAAAACATGCAATTGAACGCTCGTTGAAGCGAAACCGAATCACGCCTGAACAATTAGAATACATCAAGGAAGCGGCGTCAATGTACGACAATGATGCCTATCTCCTTCGATTGAACAATATCAATGTTGAATCGGGTCGTTTGAAGAAGCACAACAGAGTGGTGTTGCAAACAATCTACAACTATCTTGAGGAAGAAGAATAATCACAGAATGTCTGTGAGAATCTTCTCAAGTTCCGTATTGATCATCAAAATCAATGTCCCAAATTCGGGCGGAATGTTTGGATCCTCGTACAGTTCCTCAAGTTTTGACTGAGACATAGCAATGCGAACATCAAGTTTCTTGCCTTTGTTAAGGAGCCAATTTTCGCACGTTTCTTTGGCTTGTTTGCGAATGTTTCGTGGTACCTTGGGGTCATCAATCTGATTGATTACTGTAGCAACTTGTTGCAGCCTTGTCTCGACGTCCATCTTTACAACTCCTCGGAATCCGCACCAGCAATGCCTTATCGTGGGCCGTCTTTAAGGTCATTGGCGACATGGGCTCTTCAATGGATGCTGATTCCGAGGCGATACTTGGATGGACTCGAGTCGCAGTCCTTGTCCTATGTATGAGTTGGGCTGCGTGGTATGACCACAAAGAACGGAGAGTTTCAAACGAGCATTGGATTGTATGGTCAAAACCAATTCTCTTCATTTGGACCCTTGATCTTCTTATTCAAAATCCACACTGGTCAGTCTGGCTAACCGCTTCTGCATTGGTTGCTTATGCCAGTGGTTCAGTAGTAGGGCGGCCGACGATTCGTGATGCGCAACAAGGAAATCGTTTGGATCAAGTCGTCTTTGTTTGGTACTTCATTTCTGTCCTTGGTCTCCTTGTCGGAGCTCTACGTTTCTCAACTGTACATCCGCTTGATGTCTTGACTGGCGATGCTTCTTCAGAAGCGACCTTATGGTGGTCATACATTGGTGCCTTGTTCACACTTCTTGTCATCGATATAGCATGGCGATTACGTTTCATCCATGGTGGAGCAGATGCGAAAGCGCTCATGTGGGTGACGCTTCTTTTCCCTTCATGGGCAGAGGTTCCCGTCCTTTCGACCGATTCGATGAATGAGATCGTATTGCACTTGCCTCCATCACTAAGTCTGTTGATTTGGGGTGGTTTCCTGTTCATTCTGATCCCATTTATTCTCCTAATGCGGAACATGGCAACTGGCTCAATCCGTTCCTTCTCAGATTTGTCGATGGCCTGGATGGCGCTTTCAATCCCGCTTGACTCGGTTCACGACAGACATGTCTGGATTCTCACCGATACCATGGTATTGCCGAACGGTGAGACGGTCGTTCAAAATCAAAGGAGGGCTCCACGTCGAACACCGAGCGATGAAGAATTGTTGGAACACATCAAGCGACTTGAGGAAATTGGAACGGAGCAAATATGGGTGAGTTTGAAACTCCCGCTTCTCTTATTTTTGTTCCCAGCAATCCTACCATTGTTGATGATCGGAGATCCAATGGCAACATTGTTGCCCTTGTTACTACCTTAAGATTAGTTGCCCTTACGTTCAACGTTCTTCCAGCGCAGACCTTTGTAACCACACTTTCGGCAACGTGCAGCACGGGCAGCGTTTCGAGCGTTGCACTTCATGCAGATTTTGCGGTGAAGCATTCGAGCTTCAGCTTCAGGGAATCGTGCCATGACATGGCGACCCGCTTCGTCTATTTAACCACAACCACGGAGTAAGAGATACCTGAATGCCATAATTCAAACACTTGGGAGCCTACCATTTGCTATGCGCATCGTCCGTCTTCCGGGGATACATCACGATGCCAATGCGGTTCTTTTGATTGGTTCAGAAGAAGCAATTCTCATCGATTCCGGTACAGCATGGTACCAACTACTTCAGCAAGAACGAATTATCGGACAATGTGGTGAGGAATGCAAACTGCGAGAGATTGTTCTCACTTCACGACGCTATCCGTTCAGCGGAGGTAGTCGAGCGATTTCCAAACGTTTCGGTGATGTTCCAATTTCTGCACATCATTCCGCGATTTCATCTCTCTCAACAGGAGATTTCTTCACTACTTGGGCAAACCGATTTGATTCAGACATGCCTCGTTTTGAAGTTGAAGGAATCGATGAAAGTACGGTCAAAATTCTCGATGATGAATCGATCGAGATCCTTGAAGCGCCTGGTCCGAGCAGCTGCAACCTCTTGGCCTTCATTCCATCACAACAAACTGCCATAGTTGGAGCCTTGTTGCCGAGAGCTGATCGCCCAATGCGTTGGGATGTACCTACAGGGAACCTCGTGCAAGGCTTGGAGAGTTTGGAAACTTTGCGAGATTTGCAAAGTGAGAAGTTGATACCCATGCATGGGCCGAGTCTTCAGGGTAGTGATCACATTACGGAAACTCTCGAACGCCATATTGCAGCACTCGAAGAAATCATAGATTCGAAAGGCGTACTTCCGAGAAGTTGGCCAAAACCGGCACACACCTCTCTTTGGCACGAACCAGTGCCAGCATGGCCACGTCTTGAGCAGGAGATCAATCAGGCTGATGGCAACAATCGTAATTGAGCTTCAGCTTCACGTCGCTGTACCTCTAGTTTTTTCCGCTCTCGCATTCGACGTAACATAAGATTCTCGCCGAAGGAATGCGATGCATTTTTTGAATTTGCAAGATCACCATTAAGGTTGTACAAACATTGTTCCCAGCCGGATTGTATGCGAATTGATTTTCCCTCAACGCGAATGGATGAAATGGATCGGTTTGTCGCAAACATTAATTCTGAATTGCCCTTTGAATCAATATTCCAAATGTTTCCTTTTGCATCGGCAACCATCAGCGCACCATCTCCATTGATGCACATTGCACGCATCGCTGCATCACTCACATTTGTCGTGTATTCCAATGCAAATGTTGGAAGTTGGATGACATGCAACTGCCCCAGTCGGTCGCCGACGAAGAGTTTGGAGAGTGATTTATTGTCTTCTTTGACACCCAAGAGTGCTGTTGCTGCAGTACGAAGATGCAGGGTTTTTCGAGCGGCTGTGGTCTCCCAGACAATCATTCCATCGCTCATTGCGAGGAATGTACCTTGTGTTGTTACAAGACTTCGGATGGTCGTTCGGTTGTTACGCATACCTTGTTGCTGAGTGCAGTCGGTATACCTGATTTGTCAGGACACAAAAGTAAAAGTGAAAGTGAACTCAGTACATCTCGTCGTTCTTGTTCTCTTTCTTCCATGCTCGGTAGCACGATTTGCACACGCGGACGCGACCTTTCGTTGCAACAAAGTTACCCGAACCCCACATCTCAGTTGAATCATCGAAGGATAACGAGCGTCCGCCGAGTTTCTTGTCTGCAAAGCGCTCACATGATTTGACTGCGCAAGGAACTTCTCCAGTACTCGATTTCTTTTTCTCAGCGCCCTTATCGCCGTTCTGAGTTTTGTTCTTCCGAGCTCTGGCCTTGAATCCCATACCTATCCCAATGTGAACTTCTTCAAGAAACTTAGGGTTCTACTGTTGGGAACCTTCACCAAGTTTCGCCATTAAGCCTTCAATCAACCGCAAGAGACCACGGAGCGTGACCTCTGAAACGTTGGCGATTGAACAGATTTCGGATTGCGTACGTGGCGAACCTGATTCATTGGATGCTTTGTAGATCAAAGCGGCTGCAACACCCATTGGCTTCTTTCCTTGCCATACATCTTCATGCGGCTTGATAACCGACCATAGATGGAGGACTTGATTTCGCATAGAAGGAGGAAGTTCGAGCTTGGACATGAATGGCTCGATGTATTGGTCGGGTGAACTAATGGAGTGCATGTTAAGCATTCGAGAAACTTGACGAATGAGTCGAGAAAGTTCTTTTTCCTCGATGGAAAATTGTTCTGCAATGTCTGGAATTTGGCGAGGAACATTTTCTTCCCGTGCCACAAGATAGGTACAAGCAGCAGCAACTCCTGCAATGGAGCGTCCTGTGACGTAACCCTTGTCAGAAAGGCGGCGATACAATCGTGCAACTTCTTCTTGCAATGCGGGTGGTAATTGAGAGCGATCACGAATGAATTGGTTGGCTTTGACCAAGTTACGTTCGCGGCTCTTACGTGTTTTCGAGCGTTCGTCGATAATTCTTCGACGACGCCATTCACGTCGGCTCTGGTTGGAAATTCCGTGTCGACTAGCAGCTCCTGTGTTCAAATCGCGAATGTCGATGGTGGTGTTGAGTCCTCTGTCTGCGAGGGTATAGGTCATTGGTGCGCCGACGCGGGAGCGGTCTTCTCCTCGGTCTCGCTGAGTCCATTCTGCGCCTGGGTCAAGGACATTCTCTTCGACGACCAAGCCACAACTGTTGCATGTGACTTCACCGCGGGTTGTATCCAAACTCCAATCGACGGCAGCACACTCTTCGCAGGGTCGTGCGTGGCCTTCGATGACACGTCGTTCGCTGGACACGTTGTCTTCGTTCTGTCTTCGATCTTTTCCTGTATCAAAACTAGCACTCATCTTCTCAACTCCGGGTATAGTAATCTATTTCCACACTATTTAAATGTTTGCTTCTGATGCATCAATTCAACCATTCCGCAGAGCCTCTTTTATCTCCGGAATAAGGTGGGGTTGTGTTTACAAAAAGAAGATTGAGCAACAGTATATGAAGTTGTGTTCAATTTACCCAATTAGTCCCAAATAATTTGACGAAGGAGCAGGGGATAGTTCAAGGACATTCGTCCATCAGTCGGGGTTGAAGATTATGCCAGCAACGGTTATTCTAGGTGCGCAATGGGGCGATGAAGGAAAAGGCAAACTCGTTGATCGACTTGCTGAACAAGCGACTTGGGTTGCTCGATTTCAAGGTGGAAATAATGCAGGTCATACGGTTGTTATCGGCGACCGTGTCCTCAAATTCCATCTCCTCCCATCAGGAATTACTCGACAAGAGTGCTCCCTTGTTCTAGGAGATGGTATGGTCATCGACCCGTGGGTTCTCAACACCGAGGTTGAGAATTGGATCAAGACAGGCGGAGATGATCCAAGAGGCAACCGACTCTTTGTTTCAGAGCGTGCCCACATTATTCTTCCATACCATCGAGCCATGGACAGTCTCGACAAAACAATCGGAACCACTGGTCGTGGAATTGGTCCAACGTATTCGGATAAGATCAATCGAATCGGCCTACGATTTGGCGACATTGCTGAGGTCGTTGAAGATGGGTCATGGGCAGAAAAAACTGCACATCGCATGAACAAATCGCTCGAAGCAGCAGGTTCCGATGCACGCATTGATGCATCGACACTTGCAAGTGAGGTGGAATGGATTCATTCGACCTATGCTACGAGCATTGCGAACACTGGACTCATGCTCGATAATGCACTCAAACTCGATGAGCATGTGATTCTCGAAGGTGCACAAGGTTGTCTATTGGACATTGATCAGGGCACATTCCCGTTCGTAACATCTTCCGTCACTTCACGTGGAAATGCGACGCATGGAGCAGGTATTCATCCAGGCCATGTCAACGATGTTATTGGAATCACCAAAGCCTACATTACTCGTGTAGGGAACGGTGCAATGCCAACTGAATTGGAAGATGGCGTCGGTGAACATCTCGGAACAGTTGGTCATGAATTTGGAACGACAACTGGTCGCAAGCGACGTTGTGGTTGGTTTGATGCTGTGGTCATGCGTCATGCACACCGAATCAATGGTTTCACTTCCCTTGCCTTAACGAAACTCGATGTTCTCGGTGGATTGGCTGAATTGAAGATTTGTGTCGCTTACGAATTGGACGGTGCTGAGATTACAGAAATGCCGAGCAGTGCGTCAGCACTTGCTCGATGTAAACCAATCTATGTGACCGTTCCTGGGTTTGAATCCAAATCACTCGAAGAGTGGCTCGTCGTCGCCAAGCATGCGAACGAAAACGGTCTAGGAATCTCAACATTGCCACAGGCTGCACAAGACTATGTACGTCAACTCGAATCCATCCTCGGCATTCCGTGTTCAAGTGTTGGTGTTGGGCCTGATCGTGATGCAACCATCGATTGCATCTGAGCAATCAGAATGAAACACTCAAAAGGAAGTGTCCACACGGTCGGCTGTAAGGGGCGCTTAGCTCAGTTGGAAGAGCGTCTGGTTTGCAACCAGAAGGCCGGGGGTTCAAATCCCCCAGCGTCCACCAC
>JASLVI010000071.1 GCA_030741455.1 Candidatus Poseidoniaceae archaeon
TCCCTGCTCCAAGTAGTCTCGGTGGCTTGCTCAAGCATATGCAAGAGGATGAGAGTCTCACATCGCTCGCTGAGCGAGCAGCGGAAACCAATGAAGACATCGAAGAGCGTTCAGCCCTTGTGGAGGCTCTTTCAGAACTTGAATCTGAAGGATTGGATTCCCAAGAAGAAACTGTAGAACTTGATGAGTGAGGTGAGAATAATGGTGCAGCAAGGACTCGATCAGTGGTTTTTGCGTCAGGATGTTATTGATCAGCTTTTGCAGAGTGGAGATGATGACCTTGAGGGGATTAGCGCCTATGCTGATCGAATTCTCATGATTGCACAAACGGAAGAAGCAGAGCATCAGACGCTTGAAGATCCATTTGACCGAAGCGTTGCGCTTGTTTTATCGCTCGTCAATAGTGAAGGCTTGGACGCATGGAACATCGACCTGACATCCTTCCTTCGTCAATTCACGAAGCGGGTCAAATCGCAAGCAAAGAATCTCGATTTACCTGCATGTGGGCGTCTCATTCGGATGGCTTGGGAAGTACTTCACTACCAGGCGGCGCATTTGTTTGATCGAATTCAATACCAGGATATGGAGGATGAATGGGACATGGATTTCGAATTTGGTTGGGAGGCTGAATACGATGATCATGAATTCCATTTTACCAATACCGTTCTTCAAGGCGGTGCTGATGATGTTCTGGAGACGCTCTTTGATGAACGAGTACGAAGGGATGAAGGCCGGCCGGTAACGCTCGGTGAGTTGCTTTCTGCCCTCAAAGATGCTGCAGATGATGCGGATGCGCTTAAACTGCGAGAAAAGAATCGAGCAGCACATGCCATCGAAGTTGAAGAAATGATTTCCAACGTCGGCGGTCGAATGCACAACGAAGATCTTGATGGTGACATTGAACGTTGTTGGAATGCATTACGACAAACAACACAGGAGATTGGCTCGAGCAATGTTCCGCTCAAATCGGTCATTGAAACGATGATTCCTCTTCTTGAATTAACGTTTGGAGAAGTGCCTGAAGGCTATGGCGATGATGCACGTGTAAGTTCGTTCATTGCAGGATTATTTCTTACCCACAAAGGTATTGCTTCCATTACACAAGGAAATCAACTTGATGACGTTATCATGATCGAAGATCTGTGGCCACAATTGTCAACCTTCCAAGATGTCCTTGTTGCGACGCTTGAAGCAGATCAGCAAGCACAGGAGGCACGCGAGGCCTCCAAAACGGGCTCAACATTGCACGCTGAGCGCCTTCAACAGCGTGCTGAAAAGGCAAGGCTTGCCGAAGAAAAAGCAAAGGCAAAACTCGAGAAAGAGCAAGAAGAAAACAAACCAGACCTTGAACAACATGAATGGCTGGTAGAGTAGGTGGTACAATGTCGGAACTTGCATTAGAAACACTTCTGGAAGCAACCCTGTTCGGTTCTGGTAAATCTCTTGCAGTCAAGGAACTTTCAGAAGCGCTTGGTTATGAGGAGGAGGAGATCTCTGAAGCACTGGCCTCATTGCAATCAACGCTTAAGCGAAGGAGAGGAGGCGCTCTACGTATTGTGGAAATTGGCGGTAAATGGGCAATGGAAGTCCGTTCAGATGTCGCCGATCATCTACCAAAAGAAACCAAGACCGAGATGCCAAAGAAACTCCTCAAAGCGGCTGCTTTAATCGCATATCATCAACCAATGCCTCAGTCCAGATTGGTGGACTTACTTGGTCAGAAAGCCTACGATTACGTGCGTGAACTCTCTCAATATGGTATGATTATGCGTCGACGTGATGGGAATACGAGACGATTGACAACAACTCGGCGATTCTCCGAAGCGTTTGGATGCCCTCATACCGATTTGAGAAAGGTTAGAAAATGGTTCAGGGAACAAGTTTCTGATGCAGGATTGTTCGATGATATGGGCTCAGAAGCGCTCAAAGATGTTGGGGAGGATGGACTCGTTCAAGCCACATTACCTCTTGAAGAAGAGTGATTACTTCCTTAACTCTTCAAGGATTTCAGCCACTCTTGTTTGCGTTTTAGGACCTTCTTCTGTGATGAGTCGGTGAGCCACCTGCTCGATTTCATCACCGATTGCTCCTGCACTTACGGCCATATTCTTTGCATGTAGTCGCATATGCCCCTTCTGGATACCACTCGTAGCAAGAGCACGTAGTGCTCCAAGATTTTGGGCTAAACCTGCTGCAACCATGATCGAGGCTAATTCTTGTGCAGATTCAACACCCAAGATCTCAAGATTTGTTCGTGCAACAGGATGCACCTTTGATGCTCCACCTACAATTCCGACAGCCATCGGTGTCTCGATGGTACCAACGAGATTGCCGCTGGCATCCTTCTCCCAATGTGTTATCGAACCATATCTTCCTTGACTATGTGCTACATAGGCATGACATCCTGCTTCAACGGCTCTCCAATCCTGGCCACATGCTACTGCCACAGCAGAGATTCCATTCATGACACCCTTGTTGTGCGTTGCTGCTCGATAAGGGTCGGCCATTGCGAAGTGATGGGCTTCGAGGATTCCGTCGATGATCGACGCACCCTCGGACGCATCACCTGTATTGCTCATCTCCTCTGGCGTGAAGGTAGCAGATACACGTGCAAGCCGTTGTGTTGCAAGGTTTGAAAGAATTCTCAACAATGAACGTCCCTTGGTGATTCTTTCCAACTCTGGGGCAAGAAGCTCAGCCATCGTATTGACTGCATTGGCTCCCATTGCATCACGACAATCAACGTGAATATGTACAATGAGCATAGGTCCAGAAAGGCTTTCAATGGTACGAGTTGTTATGTCCTTACACCCTCCTCCCAAGCGAATCATTGTAGAAGGTAAACTGTTTGCTAAAGCCATTAAGTCGCTCTTCTGTTCTCCGATTTGTTGGATAGCAACTCCATGTTCTTCAATATCGAGGAGTTGGATTTGAGCGATCATCATGGGACCGTCACTACTCGAAATGAATCCACCAGAAGCATGACATCGTTTTGCCATATTGGATGCTGCAGCAACAACACTGGATTCTTCAAGGCAAAATGGGACGACGTAGTGCTTTCCATCGAGGATAAAGTTGGTTGCAACACCGACTGGTAGCGACATTGTGCCGATGACATTCTCAATCATCCGATCTGCGGCTGCATCATCCAATTCACCATTGGCTGCAAGGGCCTTAACCTGCTCATCGCTAAGTTGAGCAAGTTTCGCAATTGTTTTTCGACGTTCTTCAACATCGAGTTTGTAGAAGCCTTTGAGGCGGCTATTGTCGACAGGCATGGTGTCTCCTCTGGTTAGTGCCAAGTGGGGGAAGTGGATGAATCAATCGGAAGAAATTAACGGGTTTAACGCTTAAATTAACGCGTTATATTTGCGTTAATGATGCGTTAATCAAGCCTCGTGTTGGCCAATGGCCCTGCGATTAACGTCTCATAACACGTAGCAAGAACCTCATTCTTTTGTGAAAGGTCATATACTTGTTCAAAGTTGCTCGGGCATGCATGGAAATACAATCGATTTTGGATTCCCTTCACTCAGCGAGGACCCGTTTTCATCAAGTCCTCTTGACAAGGATGAACTCGATCTTCTGGTGGGCCGACATGGCATGTTTGAAGAACTTGAACGCAAGATAACGTTCAAATCTGCAGATAGAATGCTGTTGGTTGGTGAATTTGGCTCAGGAAAAACCTCGTTTATGCAGTGCCTAGGAGCACGAACAAACCTGCATTTGAGTATCGATCGTATTGCTTTATCAGAACCAGGAATTGAACTCTTGAAGGACATGTATGCTCAGTTAATCGATGGTTCACCGCCTCATGATTATCAGAAATTAAGCCGTGATTTACAACGCATGCTCCATGATTCACGTCAAATGCTTCCATTGATTACCATCGATGCTGATATGGCTGATGTTTCATCACTAGAAGCCTGTCTTCGCTCTTCTTTGCCATTCTTTGAACGTCTCCCTGCGCTTATCCTTATCGCTATTAACCCACGTCAACAATCCCTCATATCGGACCAACTTCTACAACGGTTCGAATTACGCAACATGCTCAGTTTGGATCTTGATGGCATAAAGGCCCTTGTGGAGCGCCGCATTGCAAAAGCCTCTTCACAAAGCTATTCGCTAAATTCTGAAGATGCTAATAGATTGCTTCAAATGAGTCAAACAGGTCAACCTGGTGCAATTATTCGTGTTCTTCGCAATGCTATTTCAGGAAATTATGTTGCACCGCCAATATCCGAACCATTTCCTTTGGATTCGTTACCTCAAGAACCACCAATGCCTTCTGATGCCGTGGAAGTTGAGCAACAAATTGAACCCATTCTACATGACGATGTGCAGGAAGAGATTTCGGAGGATGAAAATGAAAGCGAACATGATCAAGAAGATTGGGAAGAAACACCAGGTATGACGCAGGCTTCTGGATTTGACCTTGATTTTGGTCTTCTTGATGAACCAGTAGAAGAACCGGTTGAAGTGCTAGAAGAACTACCCTCTGAGGATTCAGAAGAGCCCACTGATACCGGCTATCTCACCGAAGACAGTCTTCCATTTAGTGGCGTTTTTGGAGGATTGAGAAACCGACGACGGATTGTGAGCAATGACCTAGAATCAGCACTAGACGGAGAATTCAAGGCGACTGAAAAGGGAACTGCATTTTGGTCGGCAGAGGAGCCAAAACTTCCTGAAAGTTTAGCTGAAAACCTTGAAGATTCCGAAGACTACATGGATATTGAATTCAATGAAGAGATTGAGTTGAGTGATGAGACAGATTTGATGGATTTACAAGAAGATGATTTATCACAAGCCTCTCCCTTCGATTCAACTACGCTTGAGACACTAACACGACTCCTATCACAGTTGATTCAACCATCAAATCAAGGCTTACAAGGTGATCATGCCTTAATCGATCGATTACAAGCTCTCTCACGTCCTCGTTTAACCGAAAAAGAAGAGCATGTGCTTGATGTTGTTGTGCTTAGTTCACTCACTTCTTCAGAATCCATTGTTGTAGCAGAAGCAAAGAAACGTAATCTTTCTCCATCGGACAATTCGCTCTTGAACCGACTTTCAATCAAACGTGCTCGTCTTTCTCAAATTTGTAATCGATTGCACAAAGCAGGAATTCTCCATGCACGCATGGTTGGTCGTTCTCGGATGTTTGGACTGACGCGAACTGCCCTTGCGCAATTGATGGCATGGGGCCTTGTAGGAGGTGATGAATGATGAATTGGTCAGTAAGTTGGTCTTGGCAAGCACCATCAAGAATCAGCGCTATTGAATCCGTAAGTGGACATTTATGCGTTGCATATGGCCTTGACTTGACGCTCTTTGATGAGAAAAATGAGATACAGTGGCAACGAAGTATGCCGTTCAAAGTCCATAGCATTTGTAATGGAGGTGGACGTATTGGTATTCTCGCAGCTCATGCATTTTATCTTCTGAACACAGTTGATGGATCCATGGTACATGAAGGCCGTTCCTGTCCAGGTGGTTTCCTACAACTCCTCAATCGCCCTGGAGGCGGCTGGGTCGTATCTGGGCGAGACGGTAACTTGCATCTCTTCGATGTGAACGGAATTGGTATTCGACGTATCCAATCTGGAATTGTACGTCGCTTGATCGGTTGGCTTGACAGAGAACATCTCCTTTGGCAAGATGCGAGTGGTGTCGTCTATTGCGGACAAATTGCGCAACAAGATAAGCGCAGAGTTGTTGACACAACAGTTTGGAGTTGGGTCTCACCATTGATCGATGGGCGAACACTCTTGCAATCTGCAGATGGACAATTGTGGGACGGTATTCCACATCCCTATGGATGGGATCGCCTCGAGCGCATCGAAATTGAATCACTCGAGCCATTAATGGCTACACGTGCAGCAGATGGCTGGTGGGTTTTAGGAATTGAAGGCCACCTTGATCATATGACTACAAATTCAGAGGAAGTACGTGTTGGAGAAGGGATGAATCTAGGTGATCTTTTAATCCGTCTTGGTCCAAACTCGATGGTAACATGTCGTCGAGACGGCCTCATTCGTCGTTGGGTTGCACCTCATCTTGCAGAAGAACAACGTCGACATCGACAGAAAGAGGCGGCAGACGCGAAGTTAGCACGTTCTTGGGATGAACGCCGTCAATTGTTCGAACGTGCACAAACCGCTGAAGATGAAGGTCGCTTATCTCGTGCGGTCGAATTGTATGAAGCGCTTGGACGAATGGATGATGTTCAGCGATTGTTGCGCCGACAAAAGGGAGGGGGAGATTCTGAATCCTGATGAAACATTGACTGTAGAGCGAGTCAAGCACTATCTTTCGATTACTGCGAAGGCTAGGGGGAAGGCAACTTCGCTCGCATCAAATCCGAATGAGGAATCGATGCTCAAAACGTTGCTTTCGATGGCTGATGATTATGCAAATGATGCAGAGTACTTTCTGAATCAAGGCGATCTAATCCGTGCCTTT
Organism: Candidatus Poseidoniaceae archaeon; assembly: GCA_030741455.1. Lineage (GTDB taxonomy): Archaea > Thermoplasmatota > Poseidoniia > Poseidoniales > Poseidoniaceae > MGIIa-L2. Next base: position 6,466 of record JASLVI010000071.1, read on the forward strand.
GGAGCCATAAATTATGCACATGCATGGATTGATGCTGGCGTAAAACTACGTTTACTCGACGGTCATGGCGATGATGTATTGTTCACGCTGCCGTAGCTTGATTTTGTGTTGTTTCAACCTGTCCAACCAATTCGCGTATGGTCTCAACATCCTTGAGAATTTCATTGGCTCGTTTTTTCGCACGATTGACAAATGGTTGAATCGATTGTTCAAGGCTCATACGTAGCCGGTAAACGTGTGCAGGACGCCCCCTACTCGATTCCGATCGAGATGAGAAGTGTACGAGATTCATCTCCCGTAATTCTGAAATTGCAGTGCTAACATCAGGTTGGCGAATATTGCAATGACATTGCAAATCTTTCGATGAAGCAGCTCCATGATGGTGCAAACAGATGAGTACACTTGCAGTGTTTTCATTTTCTCCGAGTTTAACGAGTTTTTGCCAAAGTGAAAACTCATAATCGTTTAGTGTGTGTGGTGAGCCGACTGCCATGGTATTTAATAGAAAACTGCGGATATATAATATGGCCACCGACGTTTTATTGAAAATATATATTAAAATAAACAACTGACGCGGTACAGGCCTTTTTGATACTTACAAACCATTGACGAAACGGATGTTTTTTCCCTTAAGAATTTCAAGTATACCTACGCCAGCATCAAGAGATCTGCGTTTAAGATCCGCATCAACAGTAAGAATTGGAATACCTCGCTC
>JASLVI010000072.1 GCA_030741455.1 Candidatus Poseidoniaceae archaeon
GCATGGAGGCACACATACTGGCACAGATGGTTCATCTGCTCAATCAATCGAAGATTTGGCGATTTACCGTACCTTGCCGAATGTAACGGTTCTACATCCATGCGATGATGTGAGTACACGACTCTTGACAAAGCAACTCGCAGATTCAAAGTATCCATCCTATACACGAACTGCACGTAACAAGACACCAGTGTTGTACGATGATGTTGATCCAAATACGATCCGAATTGGAAAGGGAATCGAACTTATGGATGGGCCAGACGTCGCCATTATTGCTTGTGGTGTACTCGTTTCAGAATCCCTCAAAGCGGCAGAATCATTGAAAGAACAAGGCATTGAAGCTACGGTAATTGATATGCATACAATCAAGCCGTTGGATACGGATTTAGTCGATTTAGTTGCGGCGCGATGTGGAGCGGTTGTCACTGCGGAAGATCATTCAATTATCGGTGGTTTAGGTGGCGCGGTTGCTGAACATCTCTCTACTGCTGCGTGTACTCCGCTCGAGCGAGTTGGTGTACGTGACCGATTTGGAGAATCAGGTCAAGCGGATGAAATGTTGGAATTGATGGAACTGAGCGCACCTCATATTGTAAAGGCTGCACTGAAGGCAATAGCACGGAAATGATACGACCATCATATTCATGAATCTCCAATGTAAGGCGTCAACATGGAGTTCTTCCTTGATACCGCTAACGTTGATGAAATTCGTGAAATTGCTGCTTGGGGAATCCTCGATGGTGTGACGACCAATCCATCTCTCATCAAGAAGAGTGGGCGCGATTTCAAAGAAGTTGTTCGAGAAATTGCTGGCATCTGTTCAGGGCCGATATCTGCTGAAGTGACTGCAATGGATACAGAAGGAATGTTGGTGCAAGCACGACAACTTAAATCGGAACTTCCTGAAAATGTCATCATCAAGATTCCATGTACACCTGAGGGTCTTGCAGCAACCAAGGTGCTGACAGACGAAGGAGTTGATACCAACGTGACACTCATTTTTTCGGCATCTCAAGCCTTGATGGCCGCAAAAGCAGGAGCCACCTACGTATCTCCCTTCATTGGCCGAATTGATGACACAGGTCATGATGGAATGAACTTGATTGCCGAGATCATGGAGACATGGTCGAAATATGATTTTTCGACGAAGGTTCTCGCCGCATCAATACGTCATCCAACACATGTATTGCAATGCATGCAACTTGGAGCACATACTGCCACAATGCCAGCGAAGATTTTCCGTCAACTCATGACACATCCTCTCACAGACCGTGGATTGGAAGGATTCATGCGAGATTGGGCTGAAGTTGAGGCTGCTGGAAAGGCTTGAAAGACATTCTTCGATGAGAAGGAGGCTTCATGAATGATGGGGGAACAGCCCATGTTGCGGAGGCCGTAGGATGAGCGATATTCAACAACGCTTGCAAAAACTTCTCGACGGAGAGTTGGATGCTGCTGAGGTTGCTGAAGATCCTGCGCTTGCATCCCTAGCAGACCGCCTCTATGGAATCAAAATTCAACCCGTTCAACCAAAGAAATTGAGGGATTTTGACGAACAATCCACTGCACCGTCAGCACCCCTTCCTGCAACGGATATGATGATCGAAGTCATCGGTGATGTTGCACTTGAACATCCACCAGCACCAGCTGCACTGCCTACAGCGCCATTGCCAATGCCGCAAGAGGCAAAAGGAAAATCCTTTGGCACGATGAGTTATCTTTCAATGTCAGGAATGTTGGTGGTCATCGCAAATATGTTTGGATTTCTTCACACACTCGTTGGATCGATGTGCACCAATGCTTGTAAAAATGAGGGCCACACAAAGATGAATCTACTTGAGATACATCGTCTCGATTCTCTTGAAGGCTGGAGTCTTCCAGTCACAGAAGGTGTCGTCGGTATTCCTGATGTTGCAGCAATCGTTGGCCTGCTTGCGATTATGTTCGTGATGAGAAAGAAGTCTTGAACAAGTAAATGCGTAGTCATTTTCTCCGTCATCTTGATGAGCAGGAGATGAAACGGTTCAACATGGGCAAACCAGCCAAAGCGAAACGCGGAATTCCAAGCAAAGTTGATGATTTCAACGCTTGGTATCCATTCATCGTTGAAGCTGCTGAACTTGTTGACAAGCGATATCCGATTAAAGGCATGGATGTTTGGCGTCCTTATGGTTGGAAAGCCATGCGTCAAATCGATGCACTTACTCACGCAGAAATGGATCGAACCGGGCACGAAGAAGTCAATTTTCCACTCCTGATTCCTGAAGATTTGCTCGAAAAGGAAAATGCACTTGTTGCACGATTGAAGCGTGCTCGAGAGGAAGGCGTTGATCCTGATGAATTACGAGACGAGGATGAAGAGGCTGGTTTCAAGAAAGAAGTATATTGGGTTAAGCATGCAGGAGAAAATGAACTTGACATCCCTATGTTTTTGCGACCAACAAGTGAGACTGCCATGTACACAATGTTCCCATTGTGGATTCGAAGCCATAAAGATCTACCACTCAAAGTGTACCAAATGGTCAACACATTTCGATATGAAACCAAACAAACCCGATCGTTTATCCGGGTCCGTGAAATTCACTTTTTTGAAGCACATACTGCACATGCTGATGAAGCAGATGCGACTCGTCAGATTGAACAAGATTTGGAAATTGTTGATCGACTGATGGACAAGTTATGTCTTCCAATCATCAAAGCAAAACGTCCAGTATGGGATACGTTTCCAGGCGCACATTATACAATAGGTATTGACGCAGTTATGCCAAATGGTCGCACACTTCAAGTTGCAAGTTGCCATCATTATCTTGATCAATGGGCAAAGGCGTTTGATATAACCTATGAAAATCTTGAAGCTAAACAACAACATGTTCATCAAACAACATACGGGATGTCAGAACGACTACTCGGTGCGCTTGTTGGGATGCATGGTGATGACGCTGGACTCATTATGCCACCCGCTATTGCCCCATGGCAAGTTGTCATTTGCCCAATGATTCGAAAAAATTCAGATGTGGATACAGTTTCAATATCACATGAAGTAGCTGACACCCTGCGAAATGCAGGTTTGAGAGTTCATGTTGACGATCGAGACCTTCATCCTGGACAAAAGTACTACGATTGGGAAATCAAAGGAATCCCACTACGACTAGACATAGGACCTCGAGATGTAGAACAAGGAACAGCCTTTGCAGCAAAACGTACTGGAGGCAAGCAACCACTGCCAATGGATACCATCGTCCAATCTGTTCGTGATGTTTTAGATGAGGTTGCAGATGAATTGCGAGCGCGTTCAACACAACACATGGAAAATGTCATCCAACCATTGCCAGAATTTACAGAAAATGGTGGAGCGTGGACCATGAATGGTGAAATCAAGGAAGGGCACATCTATGAATTGCCTTTCGACGGAAGTGATGCTCATGCAGAGGTTATTGAGCGAACAACAGGATTAACATTCTTAGGTGATTCAACCGATGAATATCCAGAAGAACGACCATGTCATATGAGTGGTCAACCGACCAAACGAAGAGTCCTTCTTGCTAAGACCTATTGATTCGCTAAGTGTTCTAAAATCAATTCGGGTGGTCGGCCAAGTACACCTTGCCCATTGTGAATTAATACAGGCCGTTGGAGACTTTTTGGTTGTTCCATGAGCAATTGTTGGACATCTATCGAAGAAAGATTTGAGAGTTCTAAATCTCCAATAACATCGTTCGAGCGAATAATTCCCTCAATCGAAGCGAGTGCCTCTTGATCTTCAGGTGCGATTCCATCTCGAAGGTAGAGATAGACCTCAAATTCATATCCAGCTTCTGTCAACAAAGCAACAGCTTGCCTTGATTTTGAACAACGAGGGTTGTGATAGAGGCGCATACAATCACGATCACATGCCAAAGGCAGAAGGATCCATGTCCATGTCTCCATCTTTCATCATCTTACGCATTTGCTTGTTGAGTTTGCGATTTCCACCCATTCCCTTCATCATTTTTCGAGAACGTTTCCATTGAGCAATAAGTTCTCGAACATCTTTCTCTTTCACACCAGAGCCACGGGCGATTCGTTGTATGCGTTCCGCTTTGATTTTAGCGGGTTCATTCTTTTCCCATGCAGTCATTGAATCCATAATCGTTCGATACCGGTCAAGGTTCCCTTGCATGGCTTCTTTTTGTGATTTGGACATTCCTCCGAGGCCTCCAAACATACTGCCTGGTAAGAATGACATGAGTTTGTCAATGGTTCCGACTTTTGCCATCATTTCCATTTGTTTGTACATGTCATTGAGCGTGAATCGACCAGACATCAGACGTTGTGTAAGACGCATCGCTTCTTCTTCATCCAAATCTTCAGGCGCTAGGTCGATAAGGCCACGTATATCACCCATTCCGAGTAAGCGTGAAATAAATCGGTCTGCTTCGAACTTTTCAAGATCGGATACTTTTTCTCCAACACCGATATGGACCAATGGCGCACCTGTTGCTGCAACAGCTGAAAGTGCCCCACCACCACGTGCTGTACCATCCAATTTTGTGACAACTATACCAGTAACGCCTGCTAAATCGTGGAATGATGCAGCAACTGGCCCTGCTGCTTGACCTACTTGTGCATCGATCACCAACCAACGTTCTGTTGCGCGTGTAATGGATGCAATCCGCTCCAATTCTTCTACGAGTTCATCATCAAGTTGATGTCGACCTGCGGTATCGACAATAACGAGGTCTGCAGCGGCACATGCTGCAAGACCGTTACGTACGATTGTAGCAGCATCTTTCTCATCTGGTTCCCCATAAACGATAACACTCGAATCTTCCAAAAGTTGTGAAAGTTGCGCATAAGCACCAGGACGATGAACGTCAGCTTCGATGACAGCAACGCGCAATCCATGCTTCTTACGGTACCATTCAGCAAGTTTAGCTGTCGTAGTGGTTTTCCCTTGTCCATAAAGTCCAACCAAGAGAAGTGTGGCTCCACGCGGTTGGAATTCATGAGAGGTGCCGAGAATACGAACGAGTTCCAAATAGAGGATGTTCATTGCATGTGTTTGGAGTGTTATGCCTGGACGTGGTTCTTCTTCGCGCAAGCGCATCTCAAGTTTCTCAGTGATTTCTTTAGTCTGACGAACGTTGAAATCAGCCTCTTGCAATGCTCGTCGGAGGCTTTTCGTCATATCTTTGAGTTCTTCCTCATTGAGTCGACGTTTACTACGAAGAAGGCCGAGCGAGCGGAATATTCCACGAGAAAGGCCTTCAAGCGCCATACTAAGCCCACCAAGCCTTCTCCTTTGAATCCAACGGCCGTTCACTCATCAACTGGAACTTCAAGCCGAAGAACATCCTCTTCGAGTTTTGCCTTCACTTGTGTCGCCTTTGCTGGAGAAGATGTTGGAATTGGATGTTCTCGGCCATTTACACCAACATACAAGATACCTTCTTCACTACGAAGTGACAAATCTTCTCGTTCAAGACCTGGAAAGTGTAAGTGGATGATTTCTGCCCCATCGCCTTGTTCAACAAAGATTCCGCGATGAATGGAGTGCTTGAGGCGGTCACCAACAGCATATGGGCCTAATTCATCCGCCAATTGTTCTGGCATACCGTAGAGCAGATGACCATACGTTCGTAATCGTTCCAAACCTTGTACTTCAGTATCAAACAATTCCATTGTCGTAACAGGAATGTCCAACGTTGCTTCTAATTCTGCGATATGGCCTTGCTCTTCTGATCTCCTTCTCTGCAAAAAGGGGTGATCGAGTTCAGGGGTTACTCGATTGACCAAACATCCAGTAACTGGCAATTCATATTCATGCAACGATGCATTTGCCCGTACGGTTTCATTCACACCCATTCGTTCGGGTATTGTAACAAGCGTAAAGGATGTTGTCGATGGATCGCTCAATACACGACGAACATGAAGCACACGTCGACGGAAGCGCTCAAGTTCCTCTCTCATTGATTCGCTTTGTTTACGACCAAAGAGCATCGATCGTATGCCTCCAGAAACACGCATCATTCTTAGTAAGCGGCCAGACCATGCTTCAATCAGTTCTGGTAATGAAAGGAAACGAAGGGTGTGTCCTGTTGGAGCGGTATCAAAAACAATGACATCCCATGCAGGATTCTCAACGTGCTTCAGCAATTCATCAAAAGCGATGGCTTCATCAAGACCAGGTAAAACTAGTTCACTTGAATCAACCTCCTCTTTGATTGAAGCCATTTCATCTTTGGCAGATTGATCAAACATTCCTCCCAGTCCACCAAGGGCAGCGAATGGAGACGACGACATTCCAGAGAGGCTTTCGCCTAGTTTTGGCATAAAAGTCGATAATTTCGCTTCAGGATTGAGTTCAAGACCAAACAAACCAGGGACGCCTTCGACGGGTGTGGGTTCTGATGATAGTTCAACACCTAGTGAGTCAGACGTTGAGTGTGCAGGATCGCTGGAAACGAGCAATACTTTGAGGCCTGAATCAGCCAACCAAACGGCTGTTGAGGCAGACGTGGTTGTCTTACCAACTCCACCTTTACCTCCAAACAACAACAATCTCGCCATGGTATTCACACAGGAAGGAGGTGTTTGAACTCATTGCCTACAATTGTTGCTGACCAACTTATGTATGCGAGGCATCAGGACATAATGTGGTCAATGAATTCATCACATTCCAAATAGCGGCTATTTGTGGTCTCGTTGGAATGACGCTTGGATGGCGTGGTGTCATGACCAAGTATTCTGGATTTTACGATCTTCCAACAGCATGGAATCAGGTGTTTTGGGGAATCTTATTGGGAGGTGCATATGCTTCAACAGCGCACAATTGGCTATTCATCCCCTATCTGGAAACAGGTGCTTCGGGAGAACGTGCAGGAGAATTAAATATCATTAATCTCATTTTGATTACCCTCATTGCAACCATTGCCATGCATTTTCTACTCCGCCGAAAAAGAATTCGTAAAGGAGGCTCGCATGCAACCAGTGGATGGGGTCTAGGGCTTGCAGTTGGAGGTATGTTTTCGATTGTATTGATCATGTACAAGGTCATGGCCGGTGTTGATGGAGTAACCGATGTACTGACCATTGTTCTCATCGCTTTCTTTGCGCCTCGTGCAGAAGCCCTCATCACCTCGTACCATGGCGTTCTAATGCTTCGCGGAAAGCGTTGGGGTGCGATATTTAG
>JASLVI010000073.1:0-5641 GCA_030741455.1 Candidatus Poseidoniaceae archaeon
GTAACTCCTGTAAGTCCTATTCCTCCTTTCATGCCAATTTCTTCAGCATCCTCATCCACCGTAGTCCATGCGTCCAAGTACATTCCAATGAGGAGTAGCACAAGTGTGAAAGCGATTGTTCCGGAAAAAATGTACTTCATCAAATCGGTACTTTGGGTCTTCTTAACATCGGGGGTAAGCGTTACCATTGCAGCCTGTTGAGTAGAGTATTCATTGTAGGGTGTTGCACCTTGACTGAGCGCTTCTGTTTGTTTTTCTGAAGGCTGCCAACCGTCAGCAGTAAGTACCCAATATCCGTCCTCTGAAACATCACCGATCTGGGGATTCATGGGCTTCCTTTCATCACATCCTATCTTAGGTTTGTTGCGAATTTACGCTTCAACGTATCGCTTACGCATACGCAACCAACCTTCACTAAAGAAAACCAATGCGTACAATGATGCGAGCCAGAGATGAATGTTTGAAACGTCATCAAGCCAACTCGGTGCGCTCTCAAACGGGGTTGCAAAGGCGATAAGAACTGTCAACCAAACCACTGTGATGCCGTGAAGAACCCACCGAAATACACCCAGAATTTGTGTTGAATTTGCTCGCATCTCGGACATCTGTGAATCGGTTAGGATTGCAGTTAATCCAACCACTTTATCGAGAGCGCTTCCTCCATTCCAGCGTATTTTTCCTAGACGGAAACGATTGATGAAATCAATGCCGGTAAAGACGGTCACCCAAACTACGACAACTTCGAGCAATGGATCCAAGCCCATCAAATCGAGCGACCCCCATGTCGACCAAGAGAAGATTGTCCAGATCCAGGCAACAAAGAAGAGTTGGAACAATCGTGCAAACTTCGACAATTTTCGGAGTAAAACCAAATCATGTGAAAGGATTAACTCGAGCGAAATAAAGAGACCAACTGTCAGAGTGATAATCCCACTTGAAGCAAGTCCAAACCAACCAATGTCGCCAATCCTCCATGCTTCGAGTAGAGCAACAAATGCCCACGCAAGTGCGATGACCGACGTTCCATTGACCGCTGCCTGCATCGTGTACAATGGATCGCGTCCGTCCTTGAGAACTGAAAGCCCCCCCATCAAACGGACTTCAAATCCGGATTCATCGACAATCCCCCGGCTTGCGGCAGTCATACCACCAATCGCCTGAATTCGGGCTGTTTCAACAATGCTCTCAGATTCATCCTTATCGTTTCCAGTGGACCAACTCGACCCCCGGCTTGCGGCATGTGCTGCGCCTGAACCCCTTCCCTTTCGACCTGCTGAACGGGATTTTGCCCATGCTCGAATCTCTGCAGAAATGATGTCTTCAACCTGGTCTTCGTTAAGTGGAGCACCGTGGTCTGTATACAACCAACGACATTGAATCGGAACTGGTGCGGGATCGACATCCGGGGCCACCATTTGGAATTGTCCGGGACCGAGTGTTGGTAACTGAGCAACAAGATCTTGATCGCCCCCACTTTCTTTGAGCAGGTGTCGGACTTTCTCTACATCTTGTGGTTGAGTAAAGCGTCCGATGAAGGTCGTGTTTGCTTGAGCGAGAATCTTGTAATCAACATCTGAAACATTCTGCGTTGCCAATACACAAGCAACACCATACTTTCTTGCTTGTTTGAAAATGAGTTTAATGAGGTCTTTCGCAGGAGGATTTCGGGGGTGTGGAGGGAGATACGGGGCGACTTCGTCCATGAAGAAGAGAAGTTTCAGCTCCCCCTCCGCAGGCTGTTGTGTAAGCATCCAATCGTATAACTCACGGGAGAGTTCTTGAACAAAATACTGCTTCTGTGCCTCATCCTGAATGGTGTTCAGGTAAACGATGTTCAGCGGTATTTTTCCCGGGATAGCTGGCTCGACAAACGAGTCGATATCGATAGGGACACCATTTGAGAAGAGAAGTTGATTCACACCACTTGAGAAAGCAGCGAGTCTTCGAGCAAGATCGTTGCGCGTTGTCTTCGGTAATCGTTCTTCGAAATCCGTAAGCCGATGTTCGAACATCACCTCATCCCAACTTGGAACATCGGGTTTCTCACCTTCATCGTCTTCAATGAAACAATGTGGATACAAATACCGTGTAAATTCCTGATGCGGTTCACGGACAACTCGGGCTAAGGATTGGAAATCGCCAACATCAAGCCCACAGCGCGTTCCTTCGACGAGAATTTCATACAGAAATGGTTTGACAACCTTGCCTTGTGCCTTTTCGACATCGTATCCAGCAAGACTCGTGAATCCGGCAGCGACCATGTCCCATGCAGTGATGGCTTCTTCAGGATCAAGGTCTGCAGGGGGCGCACGGAAAGGATCAATGCAGAGAGGTAGTCCTTTGCTTCGAAGTGGTGTCCAAATTCGTACTTCGCTGTTCTCGAGCAACTTACGTTTGCGATCAACATCGCCATCCCGGTCAATAAGTTCGGATTCATCAATCCCAAGTGCTAGTCGGGCGAGGTCACCTTGTGGGTCGATGATCAATGATGGGATACCAGCGAGGGCCGCTTCTTCAATCAATGCCTTGGCCATGACTGTTTTTCCAGAACCGGTAGATCCGAGCATGGCAGCATGTCGAGCAAGGACTGTTGCAGGAATGTCAATTGGTTCACTTGAGTCTCGACGCTCCCCGAGAAACAGGCCTTTTGGCTTGAATCTCTTTTTTGCTGCGGCAGGGATTACGGGCTCAAGAATATCATCGACGAGCGAAGCGAATTCCGATGGAGAGGATTGCTCTTCATCAGGCACCATAACCGAGCAGAGACGGCCGGGGTCTTGAATTGAACGTCTCGCAGAAGGGTTGAGGCGCATGCTCTTGAAGGTGGTTTCATTCGCCGAATCATGCCTGAACGAATTCCATTGGCGCGGCCATCGTGGACGGATGAAATGCGTCAGGCTGCAATGGATACACTGGATTCTGGTCGCTGGGTGAAGGGGCCGCAGGGTCGAGCCTTTGCTGAAGAATTTGCTGAATATTGTGGTGTTAAGTTCGCTTCTCCATGCAACAGTGGCTCGGGAGCGTTGCTCGCTGCATTACGGCTTCTTGGGATTGGCCCTGGTGACGAAGTTATTGTTCCATCTCTTACGTTCATCGCTACTGCTACGTCGGTATCAATGACTGGTGCAACGCCTGTTTTTGCTGAAGTAGAAAGCGATTATTGGTGTCTTGATGTTGAAGATGTGGCAAGGCGAATCACACCAAACACGAAGGCTGTGATTGGCGTTCATCTTTTTGGCCAATGTTATGATTCTGCATTGATTGGACGTTGTCAGGAACGAGGTCTTGCTCTAATCGAAGATGCAGCGCAAGCGCATGGAGCCTCCATAATTATCGATGGCCAAACTGCAATGGCGGGGGCGCTCGGAACCGTTTCATGCTTCTCATTTTTCCCTTCAAAAAATGTAGCTGTTGGAGGCGAAGGGGGGATGATTACATCCGCTCATCCTGACATCGGCGCACGAATCAAATCCGTTGTCGATCATGGAAGAGACGGGACGCTACAATCTCAAGAAGTTGGAACAAACATGCGTATGTCTGAAGTCTTTGCAGCCATTGGTCGGAAGCAATTGGTGCATCTCGATTCTTGGGTGAAGAAGCGACGATCGATCGCATCAAAATTCACAGAAATATTGGAATCGAATACACTCCTTAAGTCGCCAAGCATCAGGCCGAATTCAAATCACGCTTGGCATCAATTCTGTATCCAAACAGCTTCGGCCGAGCGATTTATTGAACACTTGAACAGGCACGACATCGATTCACGTCTCGTCTATCCAACCCCATGTCACCGCCATCCAGTCTATGCTGACCATCCACAAGCAAAAGATGAATTTTCGACAACTGAACATCTCTGCAAACAACTTGTAGCAATTCCTGTACATCATGGATTAACTGAGGATGAAATCAAACGAATTCATGGAGCGATTCAATCTTATTCTTGACCGATCATTCTGACCAATTCTGCATTCGACCATCCCTTAAGATAGGTTAATTCCATACCAGCCCAACTTGGAATGTTGATCTCCATCTCTTCGCTTTCAAGCTCAACTTCAGCGATGATGAGTCCTGCAAGAAGACCTTCAAATTCATCAATTTCCCAAAGCAATGCGTCTTCTTTCCATAAATAACGACGCTTTTCAATCGATGGGTGAATTCCATCTTGAACAATACTCTCCGCCACATCTTGGTCGATCTCCCACTCGTACTCTGCTGCGGATGCTCCTGTTCGAATCCCTTTGAGTGTCAAAAAATACGTCGCATTCCATTTACGAATTCGAACGACCCAGTCGGGATTATCACTGAGTGATTGACATAATGATGATTGAAGGTCGGCGATAAGTTCCTTCTCTCCATAATTCAATACGCCACTTTGTGTTGAAATTCTGAGTTGATTCGAATCCAAATACCATTGTTTGATATGAACTCGTTCTGTTGCACCTGTTGTCCATGGTCGCTGTTGACGCCCATCAACGAGAAAACGGCGTTCAATTTCGATGTTTTCTGGCATAGTTACCCCTTACACCCACGACACATAATCCTGTCCAAACCTCAAGCAAACAGGATACCAACTGGTTCATAACCCCCAATTATGACACACATTCATGAACAACAGGGTTGTTACATCCATTGGACTTGTACTCTTGATGCTTACAGCAGGGTGCATCGGTAACGTACGTGATGAAAATATCACAGAATTGCCTGAAGATTGGAAAACAAAAACCACTCGGACGATATCGCAACCTCATCTCGTTCAATTCGACTCCTGTTTGGACATGGAATACGATCTGAAAGCAAGCATTGCTGAAGAGTATCGTACCCAACTCCTGCAAGCAGTTGAAGAACAGTACTACTACGGCTGGGGAATGTTCGATGATGGAATGGTTGCAGAATCTGCGATGGATGGTGATGTTTCAGCAGGCTCAGCACAGCCACAAAAGCGAACACAAGGTGAGGATTTCAGTGGAACCAACAATCAAGAACAGGGTGTTGATGAAGCAGATTTCATCAAAACGGATGGATACTTCATCTATGCTTTACAAGGCTCCACACTTTCAATTATGAGCGTTCCCGAATACGGAGAAATTGAATTTGCAAGCAACACGTCCATCGAAGGCTCACCAATCTCCATGATGTTGCGTGGTGATCGATTGATTGTCCTATCAAGTTACAACCCGTGGAGTATTGACTCAGAAGATGCGTTGTATGAATATCTCCGCTGGGGCGGTGATTACAGTGAATGGCGTGTTAGTTCAATGACAAAATACACCACCTACAACATTTCAGATCGAACCGACCCAGAGATTGTCCAAGAACTCTATTTAGAGGGTTACAACGTTGATGCAAGAGAAATCGATGGCTCTATTCGAGCCATTACACACTCATGGATAAACATCCCAGGATTGTCAAATTGGCTCAATATGCCAAGTGCCTACTACGACCTCGAGTGGGACGACCCGCAACGGAAGACCTACCGTGAAATGATTGCTTATGAGACGATTCAAGCAAACAACAAAGTCCTCGCAACCATGTCTTTAGAGAGTCTTGTTCCAAAAATCTACCAACGTATTGATGGTCAAATCATCGAGCACGATATGCGTTCAGAAGGATGTGTAAACTTTGCCAAACCAATGGATGGGTT
>JASLVI010000073.1:5891-6296 GCA_030741455.1 Candidatus Poseidoniaceae archaeon
CAGGTATTGAATCAATTCTGCATCTCAGAACATGAAGGTGTTCTCCGTGTTGCAACGACGGTTGGCCAGTGGAATCGATGGTGGATGGATGACCCTGAACCAATGTCGTCGTCCGTGATTACACTCGTTCGTGGCGTCAATCCTGAAACTGATCAACAAATCCTGCTTGAATACGGTCGGTTGGATGGTATTGCAGAAGGTGAACGCATCTGGTCTGCTCGTTTTGTCGAAGACCGTGCCTACATCGTTACATTTGAGCAGATTGACCCGCTTTGGACAATCGATTTGTCAAACCCATCGGAGCCAACAATCCTCGGGGAATTGGAAGTTCCCGGTGTTTCAACCTATATTCATCCACTTCACGATGATATGCTTCTGACCATCGGAATGGGGCCTGCTGGAGAT
>JASLVI010000073.1:6415-7119 GCA_030741455.1 Candidatus Poseidoniaceae archaeon
TCGATGGACGTGGTCATATTCTGAGGCCAAATATGAGCACAAAGCCTTCCAATATTGGGGTCCAAAAGAGATGCTAGCTGTTCCGCTCTCAACATATCGATGGGTTGAGGCCTACGATGATCAAGGTCGTTCCAATTGGTATTATGAATACGTTTCAAAAGCCATCATTGTCAATGTTGACGAGGGAACTGGAAACATGTCCATTCACGGTGAAGTCAACCATTCTTCTTTGCTTAATCATGAAGATGTCAACCATTGGTGGGGCGGGGATGAAAACATTCGTCGAACCATCTTCATGGGTGATTTCATCTATGCGTTCTCAGGTGCAGGCATTACTGTTCACAACTTGACAAGTATGGAATTAACAGATGTTGTCACCTTCGATATTGAATTTCCGAAATATGCCTACTACGCAGACTAAGTACGGGAAGAAGCCAAACATCAATTGCTGGAAAGCCGCCCTTTGAATGTGCGGCGACGAATCGGTGTTGTGGGTTGTGGCCGATGGGGTTTGAAGCACCTGCAGGCTCTGTTGAATATTCAAGCTGCTTCTGAAATTGATTGTATCGTTGCATGCGATACAGATGCAAATGTTCTGGATTCGATTCATCTCAATGGAATTGAACGGCATCAACATCCTGAAACCCTTGTTGAAACCTTTCAACTCGATGCGGTCATTATCGCTACGCCCGATGGTTCGCATT
>JASLVI010000074.1 GCA_030741455.1 Candidatus Poseidoniaceae archaeon
GTATATGAGACATTGATGGGACCTCCTGGGGCGTCCCATGAATTCGACTGCAAAGGTTCTTGAAACGACGGCCAACCGATTATGCATGGGCGAAGTAAAAGCGGTCACAGATTCCGAATTTGAAGGCACACTCAATGAGAACGAATGGGTTCTCGTCGACTTCTGGGCAGAATGGTGTGGGCCATGTAAGGCCATTGCACCAATTCTCAACGACCTTGCTCAAGATCGTGATATTCTCGTTGCAAAGGTTGACACCGATGCAAACACCATGCATGCGGCTCGACTCGGCGTTCGTGGAATTCCCGCACTCTTCCTCTTCCGAAACGGAACCATGGTCGACAACAAGAGCGGAATGATGTCGAAAGCAGCGTTGACAACATGGGTTGACAACCACATGACTGCGGACGATTTCTGATCTACTCAATTCGTTCACGGCGTTCAGTTTCAACCGATCCAACTTCGCGTACAAGTCGTTCACGCAAAGCTTCGTGCAACCACATGCCTTGCTCCAATTCGATCAATAGGCCATAATCCATCAAGCGTGAGGGAGGTTTTCCATCCCATTCCAAACCATCTGCAAGGGTCTTCCAAGGAATCGGTTTCTCTGCAACTGCAAGCGTCGCCAAGAGTTCACGCTCATCATCAGGCAGTGGTGCAAGAATCTCCTCATCCAAGAAACGTAACCAATCCTCATGCGTAGGCTTTCCATACAACTCAAGCATTTCGATGGCCAGTGGATGGCCTCCAGTTCGTTCATGGACATCGCTCGCATCAACATCCTTGAGTTCCAATTCATCCAACCATTGTGAGGTTTCATCCAAGGAAAGACCTGAGAGAGGGTATTCGTTGACGATGTCTCTTGTGTGAACATCTCTTCGGTCGTAAAAATCAAGCGACGTTCGAGAGATTAAGACAAATCGAAGTGGTGTTTTCTGTGAAATTTGCAACAATGCTCCGAGTAAGTTTCGAGACTCAGCAGCAATATGGTGCACATCGTCCAAAACGATCAACCAGTAAGGAGGCGGACCTCCTGGAGCGATTGAAAATCGCTCACGTACAGTGTATGCATCGGTCAAGTACGCCAATAATCGACGACGCCATGTATCAACATCCAACGGGGCTCCTGGTCGTAAAGGCAGGGTTTCGATGAGATTGTATGGATCGTGCTTCTCATCGATTCCAAATCGATGCAAAAGACTTACTGCAAGACCAACTTCACGATCCCATGGCTGGCATGGATACCAGCAAATGGAGAGATTCGGTTGCTCATCTTGCTTCACTGCCAACCATTCTGCAACAAGTGTCGATTTGCCGATTCCAGCAATTCCAGAAACAACTGCACATGCTGAACGTCCTTCGAACCATTCATCGAGGCGACGCACTTCTGCATCTCGCCCGCGCATTTTTCGTGTTTGAGGCGCACTCGTATGATAGGTTGCGTGAACCCCTGCGAGCGGCTGAAGACGACCAGGTGGCGGCGTAGCATCTTCATCGTCTTGCTTTTTGATAAGACCAAATCGAATATCGCCCCATGTCAAAACGCCTTCGTGTTGAGCGTGCAAGAGAACTTGCAGAAGCGACATATCCGAAGCAAGACGATCGGCTGCATCTTTCGACTCAATCTCGAGAAGTTGGCCGTCCTTATCACGGACCAAAACCTTGGTTTCGCCTAATCGTTGCGTTCGCAACTCCGCCATATCCCTGCCTTCTGGCGTCAGTTGCCAGGTTTTTTGTCGGCGATCATCGTTCTGAATGGTTCGCGTGTGTTCACTCACCCAGCCTTTACGAACGAGATTACGCATCGTTCGGCTCACGTTTGGAGGGTGTTGCGCACACGCTTCTGCGATACCTGGGCGTGTGACTGCTGCTGTAACGATGAAGCGGTCAGCCAGATGGTCATGGTGCAAAAGGTGCAAGAGGACGCGGTCTGAGACTGCGACGTTCACTTTCGGCAAGCCTTCGGCCATGTTGCTCTGTGGAGAATATCACGTTCAAGCGTTCCGATTGTCTGTGTTAATCTCTGCACAACAAGACCACAACCCCTAATAAGAAATCAACCTCGCAGGAGTATGGACTCTGAATATAGGAAGAAAGGACTCGCCAGTTGGCTTCTCATCTTCTTGATGATTGGAGTCGTCCTTACACCGTTGAACGCCCACGCTGCTGATACAGACGGCGATGGTGTTGAGGATTCCCTCGACGATTGCCCATGGGCCTACGGGACCTCGACTGTCGACCGTGACGGTTGTCCTGACAGGGACGGCGATGGTACGTCGGATTTCAACGATGTTTGGAGCATCAACAATCCGAACTTCACCAACGATTTCACCATCACTTCAAGCAACGATTACTACGACGTCGACTTCTCCCCAGATGGTACACATCTTGTTACGGGTTCCGAGGACGGGTTCGTGAGAATTTGGAACGCCTCGACATACACGAATCTTCGATCCGTCCAAGCTATTTCTGGCGGTGATGTTACCAGTGTCGATTGGTCTGAGGACGGTCAATATATCGCAGCAGGTAAGGACGACGACACGATGGAAATTTACTACAGTTCCAACCTCACTACCGTACACGGCTCCATCGATGTGAACGTTGGCAGTGGTGATTATGTCAACGACGTTCGTTTCAATCCAAACAGTTCCCTTGTTGCAGTATCGATTGGAAGATCAGGAAACAGTGGCACCAACGGGCAAGTGTTCCTCATCAAAGTCATCGACGGTACCAATCTTCACAGCCTCAACCCGAATGGAGAGGATCGCTTCTATGCTGCAGCCTTTTCTCCAAGTGGAGAATACATTGCTTTAGCAGGGAACAGCGACTTTTTCATCTCGAATGTAACGACAAGAGCTACGGTTGCTTCAGTCTCCAGCCCACCAGCTGCAGTCAACGACATTGCATGGTCTCCTGATGGAAACTACATCGGCATGTGTGGCGGTTGGGAAGGAAGTTCTGCCAGTCTCGACATGTACCAATATACCGGATCCTCATGGAGCGTGGCTTGGGGTGCTCAGACCACCACTTCATGCGCTTCGATTGAATTTAGTCCGGACAGTAGCCAAGTCGCTGCTGGTTTGTATTGGTATGGAGCAGATGGCGCCACAGCATACATTGGGGAAACTGCCTCAGGTACTGAAATTGATAAGGTCAGTGGACCGCGACCCGGAAGTTGTAGTTCTAGCAACAACAATTGCGGAACCGTTTACGGACTTTCTTGGAGCCCCGACAGCACTCAGATTGTGACTGCGCATGGGCGCAATGATGAGGGCGTCTACTTCTGGTCAGCAAACATCGATGAAGACAATGATGGATACAATACCACCGACCAAGGTGATGGAATTGTTGACGCCTTCCCTTCGGAAGGAACCCAGTGGGACGATTCGGATGGCGACGGTTATGGCGACAACCCTGCCCCTGCTTTCCAACCTGATGAATGCCCGCTTGTTTGGGGAAATAGCACAGAAGATCGATTTGGATGTGCAGACCTCGATGGCGATGGTTGGTCCGACCTCAACGACTGGGCTCCAAACAACAAGGAACAATGGGTCGATGCAGATGGCGATGGTTACGGCGACAATTATCTCTACGAACTTGACTCAAATCAACTTCATGTCAATCAACGTGGTGATGCGTTTCCAAATGATGCAACACAGTGGAACGACTCCGATGGCGATGGTTATGGGGACAACTACGAGGATGCTTCATGGAATCAATACCGAGGTTCGACATGGCCTGGTGAAATCGTCGTTGGAGCTCAAAACATCGACGTCTTCCCACTCGATCGAACACAGTGGAGAGATACCGATGGAGACTGGGTTGGCGACGAGCAGATGAGTGATCGCGCTGATGGATGTCCATCAATTTGGGGCGATTCGCTTTACGACCGACTTGGTTGTCTCGATACCGATGGCGATGGATACTCCGATCCTGATGGAAATTGGCCTGCACGCACCGATTGTTATGGTGCGGATGCATTCCCGAACGATGCGACACAATGGTGCGATGAAGACGATGATGGATTCGGAAGTAACCCTGATGGAAACAACTCAGATGATTGTCCAAATCAAGCAGGACCTTCGACGGAGGATCGATTTGGTTGTCCTGATCGTGATGGTGATGGCTATTCCAACACAGGTGACCCGTTCCCAGATGATGGTACTCAATGGGAAGATGCTGATGGCGACAACTACGGAGACAACCCAGATGGCAACAATCCTGACTTCTTCCCGAACGATGGATCGCAATGGCGAGATTCCGATGGTGATGGCTATGGCGATAATCCAGGAGGGACCAACGGTGACCGATTCCCGAACGATGCAACGCAGTGGTCGGATGCGGACAACGATGGCTATGGAGACAACTTTGTTGACGTCGATGGCAATGGAGTCTCGGAAGGAAACTCCGACGTTTGCCCGCAAGTCTATGGAGAATCTAGTTCAGCAACATCTCGAGGATGTCCTGATTCCGATGGTGATGGATTTACCGATCCTGAAGATGCATTCCCCGACCAACCACTGCAATGGGCTGACCAAGATGGCGATGGTTTTGGCGACAACGTTCAATTTACAGATGGTGATGAATGCATCGATGTCTATGGAAAGAGTACAGAAAACGGCGTTCAAGGATGTCCTGATTCCGATGGCGACGGCCATGCAGACGCATTCGGTGATTTCGTTGTGAATCCTGAATGTACAGGCGCAGACGCGTTCCCAGACGACCCACTTCAGTGGTGTGACAAAGACGGCGATGGTGTTGGTGACAACTACCAAGTGACCAACAGGACCGTCATCGATGAAGACAATCCGGGCTTGATGATCGAAATATGTGAACACACTGGTGATGCGTTCCCGAACGATCCTACCCAATTCTCGGACATGGATTGTGATGGCCGAGGTGACAACAGTACCGGTATTGCTCCTGATGCATTCCCATTGCGAAAGTCACAACAAGATGACAACGATGGCGATGGTTTTGGAAACAACATCACGAATGGTGCTTACCAATCCGATGAATGTCGCAACGAATACGGAACGTCAACCATCGATCGTTTCGGTTGTCCGGACAGTGATGGAGATGGTATGTCGGACTTGAACGACCCATGCATGTGGGACCCTGCGATTTCAACAGGTATTCCTGGACAAGTGGAATGTTCGATTACTGAAGATCCGAACAAGAACGATGAAGGTGAGGCGACCTCGGGCGTCGATAGTAAATCCTCGAATACCATGCTCTATGCCATGGGTGGCGTGATCGCTTTCATGCTCGCTGCAATCCTCGTTGCAATGCTCGCTCGACAAGCTAGTCGAAACAAGATGATGCGAGAGCGTGCCATCGAGCGTAAGGCCGAGGAACAACTCATGGATGAAGAAGAGCGTCGTGAACAATGGATTGATTACTATGTTGCCAATGGTGATTTCGACAAAGCTCGAGAATTGGGTTGGGTCGATCCGGCATCGGTGCCAGCGTGGAAACAACATGAAATTCAACAGCAAGAAGCATTGCAAGCATCAATACCATCGATGCTCGATCTGGATTGATTTACGCATGGTTTGTACCGCTGCCCTTTAAGTCAATGAATGCTATCAGCAACCATGGGAGAGGTGCGTACGCGTCGTCTTGTTGCATCATCGCTGGTGATGCTTCTCGTTCTCCTCGTTCCCGTAAGTGCTGAAGAAGGCGATTCGGTTCAACTCGAAATCGATGTTGTTGATGACAATACGAAGCAATGGTATGGTGCTGGAGATCTCATTCTCCTTGACACCTCCATCCTCAACAACGGAGATGCGACCTCAATTACCGAAGACCCATCTTGTGGAACGGTCATGATCGTTACCAATGCAGAAGGCGAGATTATCATCGATGAACGCTCAGCCTGTCGTGGACAGAGCCGTGGTCTTGACATCAATTCGGGAACCACTCCGTTGCAACAACATCAGTGGGACTTGACCGACCAAGATGGCGAACCAGTCTCACCAGGCCTTTACACCATCGCCATCGAACTCGCTGGATCTGCGTTGTCAGCCAGTGAAGTCATCATGGTTCAACAGAACGCAGGGCTTCCAAGTGAATTGGTCTTCTCAACTTCGTTATCGCACCGTAGTGATGTTCTTTCAATCGGTGAGCCAATGGTCGTCACTTACCAATTGCACAACCCTACTTCAGATACGATTGTACTAGATGCGTTGAACGAATGTATGCTTCTGATTGAATTCGAATCATCCATACTCGGCCCTTCATGCACCTCCGGTGCTGAAACCATTGCGCCTTATTCCATCATCTCGCTTGGACACACCTTGCTTCAACCGAGCATGATTGCAGAGAGCACCTTGACCATCCACACACCGGACGGGTTGCTCATCGATTCCTATGAAATGAGCGTTGAAGATGGTGTCGTTCCATCGACACCGCTTGAAGCAACCATCAGCACCCTTTCAACCTCATTTATTCAAGGCGAATTGTTCGATGGTTCCATCGCACTCGTCAACGATGGAAGCGAAAATGAACTGCTTCGATTCACCAACACCTGTCGAGCCAGTTACTGGGTTGTGGATACAACTGGAAACATTGTGTTCGACACATTCGATCAAGCCAACTGTCGCAACGCTGAACTTGACGTGGTTGTTGGCGCATCATCCCAAAGCACGTTTGCGCTCCAATCCTGGGCCTTTGTCGATGAAGTTGGATGCTCCATGCTCAGCGGCGATTACGTCGTCGTTGCAGAAGTCTCTGAATTTGGCTATGCCTCGTCAACCGACCTCGACTTCCGTCGTGTCCAATCCGTTGATTGTGGAACAACGTCCCTTCCGATTCCTTCATTGTCCATCCAAACCGATGAGAACGATGTCCCTGTGTTCGAGCTCGAAGTCACGACCATGGACGAACAAACCGACATCCAATGGCTCGAAATCTGTAAGGCGTCTGTCCAATTATGGAATCTTGATCTATCCGAAAAAGTGCTTGAAAAGAACGTCCTTTGCAATGGTGATGAACGAATCGATGAAGCAATCCGTATTTCCTCAGACGATGCCCTCACCTTCGAAATCAGTGATTTGGGCGACTATGACTATCAAGATGCGCAGTA
>JASLVI010000075.1 GCA_030741455.1 Candidatus Poseidoniaceae archaeon
CAGCCGCCCGATTCACTTTCTCCTACCAATTGGTTCGCAGGTACTCGGACATTGTTGAACGTGATGCTTCGAGTATCGCTGCATCGTTGACCCATGTTTGTTTCCTTCTTTCCGAGCGAAAGCCCTTCAGCATTGGATTCGACAATGAAACCTGACATTCCACGATAACCTGCATCAGGATCGGTCTTTGCTAGGACGAAGAAGAAATCTGCATATCCTGCACCCGTAATCCACATCTTTGACCCATTGATGACATATTCATCGCCATCGAGAACTGCTGTGGTTTGAATTGCAGCAACATCCGAACCAGCACCTGGTTCAGTGACCGCATAAGAGGCGAGAGCGCCCTCTTCTGCAACCTTGCGCAACCAGATGTTCTTTTGTTCCTCAGTTGCTCCGGTAATGATTGGAGCACATGCAAGAGCGGTTGCATAGGCCGCAGTCGCAAATCCAGGATCGCCCCAAGCAAGTTCTTCATTGACGAGAACTTCTTCCATACATCCAAGACCTGGCCCTCCGTAAGCTTCTGGAATATGGAGATTGAGAAGCCCCATTTCGTGTGCAAGTTGAATGGTTTCTTTTGGATAAATGGATTCTTCATCCCAATGCTCAGCGTTTGGACGAATTTCATCACGAGCAAACTCATGAGCCAATTCCCGCAACATCTCTTGCATTTCATCCAGTTGGAAGTCGACCATGTAGTGCCCAGATGGAGGACGGACATAAGTCTTGATTCAGAATCAATTCAACGATTCAACTGGAGAACCACCAGGAATATGGCATAAAAGAGGACAAGGCACGTACCCTCCCAACGCTCAAAGCGATACGTTCGTCGCATGAAGAAGAGTGCGAGTAAGACGCCGAGCACGGTCGCTGGTGCAATGATGTCCATTGTCAAGCCTCCATCCTCAGTGGAAATCTCAAGAGGATGAATCATCGAAGCGATTCCAATCGAGAGAAGCGGATCTGTAATGTTCGAACCAATGAGCGTTCCAATTGCAACACCCTTACTTCGCTTTGCAGCCATGAGTGCAATGGTCAATTCGGGCAACGAGGTACCAATACCTGATACGGTCGTACCGACAACAGAATGGGGAACATGAAGTCGTACAGCGAGATTGCATGCTTGCTCAACCAAGATGTTGGCTGAATAGACGGCAAAAGCAAGACCGAGGAAAATCATAATCACATAGGCGGCAGAACTCCAATTTGAGCCTCGAATTTCGTAATCGCCAGCGTCCTCTACTTCCTCCTGACGAATCGCTTCCCGCTTCATCAACAACCAAACAATGTAAGTGACGTAAAGGGATGCGAGTATGGCACCTTCCCATCGTTCTAAAACATCATCTGTCCATACAAAGAACAACAAAAGCATAACCGCAAGAAGCATGATGACGCCGTCACGATTGAGCCACGAGGGTCGAACCTTGACCGATCGAGTCATCACAACAATGCCCAAGATAAGGGTGATTTGAACCAGCACAGAACCAAGGATGCTACCAATTGCAAAATCTGCTGCTCCAGCTTGACCTTGGCTTGCCTCGTAAGCCGCACTTCCTGAAACGAGAATTTCAGGTAATGAGGTTCCAATGGATACGATGGTCAATCCTATGACGATTTCTGCAATACCTGCACGTCTCGCAAGTCCTTTTGCTCCTTCAATAAAGAAATCAGCACTCGTGATCAGCAAACCAAGAGAAAGAAGGAGGATAAAACTAACAAAAAACATCGAATTTGATTGCCCGATGTACTTCATCAAGACGATTGCAAGGAACAATGCACCTGTGATGAGCATGGCGTTAAAATGAATGAGTTGGGGGATTCCCATCAACTCATCCTTCTGCTCCATAGCCTTCCCATGAGTTATGGGTCTTGATGCTTCTGTCCTTTGTTGGCGGTAAAGATGATGTTCTTAGCGATGGAGGAAGGAACGATGTGGAAGCGAGGCGGCATCGAAGCAGCAGGCACCTTTACCATGGTGCTAATTGGCTGTGGAAGCGTTGCTTTGGGACGAACTTCGCTTGAAATCTCCCTTGCATTTGGAGCCATTGTAGCACTTGTCATCCTTGCCATCGGGCGATGGAGTGGAGCGCATATCAACCCTGCAGTCTCAATCGCTTTCTGGTACAGAGGCGATTTATCATCAAACGATACGATTGCGCACGTTCTCGGTCAACTTACAGGAGCATTCTTTGCAGGGTTTCTTCTCAATGGAGCAGGACCTACCGTAAGGAATACAACTTGGTTGAATTTGATTGGAATTGAGATTTTCATCACATTCCTTCTCATGGCATCAATCCTGTGGATTATTCGCCAAACTGATCGTTGGTTACCAATCGCAGTAGTCGTTGGATCCACAGTTGCTGTATTGGCCTTTATCTTTGGAACCTACACAGGAGCGAGCATGAATCCAGCTCGAACTTTTGGACCTAATCTCGTCTCGGGTGATGTTGCAATCATTCCAATCTACTTCATTTGCACCATCATTGGAGCATTGATGGCGGTTGTATTCGAGAAGGTTATTGCATCAACTTCTGAATGATGCTTGAAACGTGTTCAACCGATGGAATCGTGTAATTTTCCAATGGAGGCGAAAACGGCACAGGCGTATCGATTGCGCCGATCACAACAGGCTGTGCTTCAAGTTGATAGAATGTTGATTCCAAAATACGTGATTGAATGGTGTGGCCAAGACCACCATGCCATTGCCCTTCTTGCAAAACAACAAGGCGTCCCGTTTTTTGAACGGAAGCAATACAAGATTCTGCATCAAAAGGCAAGAGTGTACGCAAATCGAGAATCTCAACTTCAATTCCATTCTTGGATAATTCTTCGGCTGCCTCAGCGGCGATATGAGTCATTGCACCCCAGGTCACGAGTGTGACATCATCACCTTGACGTAGAATCGATGCCTTTCCAATCGAATGACGTTCTCCTTTCTCTATGGAAGAATGTACTGATTTTGTATCGACTTTTTGGTTGATGTTCTGGCCCCAACCGGTTTTTCCACCTCGCAATCCATAGAGGCCAATGTGTTCTAGGAACAACACGGGATCATCGAGATGCGCGGCTTCGATCAACAAATCATAGGCATCTTGAGGGGTCCCTGGTGCAAGAACGATCAAACCCGGATCGTTCGCGAACCAAGATTCGATCATGTTCGCATGGAATGGGCCCGAACGGGTTCGTGCTCCAAGTGGAATTCGAATGGTCATAGGACAATCAGCACCCCAACGCCATCGCAACATGGCAGCATTATTGACAAGGGCATTAAAGCCAAGAGCCGCAAATCCTCCAAATTGAATTTCGACCATTGGGCGCATACCAGACAAGGCAGCACCAACACCAGCATGAACAATGATCGCTTCACAAAGCGGCATATCAACCAACTTTTCTTGGTGCCCTGCATTCTTCAGAGCCATGTTCATTCCGAATGCACCTGCAACTTCCATATCTTCACCAATGAAGACACAATCATCCCCATACATATTGCCGATGTCAACCATCGCTTGCTGAATGGCTCGAGCATAGGTCCATCCCCCTGATTCAACATAATTCAGGGGTTGAAGCAATGCTTCCGATTGGTCGTTTGAAGTCGCTCCAATCATAGCCAAATGGTCACCATGCGTTCTTGCATCATGGAGCGTCGTCACACCTTTGGTAACAGTTTCTGGATTTGGCCAATCCATTTCTTCCACGGTTTGTCGTGCTTCATCAACATGAACCTGTTCTTCAGATTCCATTGCAACGAGTTCATCCTCAGCAACGCCCAACGTCTTCAAGAGTTCGCGATGCGTTGGAATTGGATCTTTATCAGCCCAATACTCAAGCAATTCTTTGTCTACATAACCAGGCGGTGTACCGGTTTCAGAGCCAAGATACAGGTCATCATGGTGATGAGCGTGCCCACAACCTCGCATTGTTTCAACATGGATCATTGTTGGGCCACCTCCCCCAAGGCCAAACTCTCGAGCAGTCGCAACACTTGCATGCCATGCTGCAGGATCGGAACCATCGATGGTCCAACCCGGAAAACCCATCGCTTTGGCTTTATCAGCCCACAATTCTACCCCTGATTGATGAGCAGGTGGCGTATCAAGTGCAATCTGATTGTTTTGAAGAATGTAACATATTGGCAATCCTCGTGCTCCAGCAAGGTTGAGCGCTTCCCAGTACTCTCCTGAAGAAGAAGCACCTTCACCTATGCACGCGATGTGAAATCGATCAAGAGATTGTTTCCAACCAGCAAAGGCAAGCCCAGTCATGGTTGCACTGGCAATTGGCAGTGGTGCTGTTGGAGGCAAAACGCCAACATGCCACGCTCCAATGTGGAGATCGCGCCCACCTGCGCCTTCATGCCCACCGTTTTGATTGGAACCTGCTTTACCCATCTGTGCGGCCATGACATCAACAACGGTATCTCCCATCGCAAGAGCCAATCCTACATCACGAATCATCGGTGCAACCAAATCTCCATCGTAGCCGCGACCGGGCGTATGAGCTTTGTTTGGCTCTTCGGATCGTTTCAATGCAGTTGCTACAGCAACGACACCTTCCTGCCATGTTGAGCGGAATCCCTTACCTCCAAATCGTGAACCATCTGGCGTTTCCATTCCAGAAAAGAACACTTCTTTGAGATGAGCATCCATAGCACGTGTTCGCGTCATCAGGCGCTGCCATTCCATGCGTTGCTCCATACTGATCGACATATAGTGCGCCAATCGACGCAAACAGAGTCGAAGATCGACGAGGAGGTGTGTTATTCGACGTTCAAGGTGTTCGCCAATGTTGCGGCGGGGCATGACTTCTTGATCGAGAATTGACGAGATTTTATGCGTATTCTGAGCTTCAAAACCTCGACGGAAAGCATCGATAAATCGCTCGCTAAATGCATGCCAGGAAGGCCCATCGAAGGAAGTTTGACCATCGACATGAAGATGGTCCCAAATGTTTGCAGCAAGGAAAACATGGCCTTCATGTCGTTCGGTAAAAAAGCGCATAACTTCTGCTCGCGCAGCATCGATGAGAAGCGGCTGCGTGAACGTTAATGCTTCATCAGGCGTCCATTCTGCACCATGAATAACCGGTTGTGCACCTTGTGACATGACCCCGCCCCCGCATCGACGAAGGAACGCCTTGTTTCAAGGCTATGGATTCGAGGATTTGGGGAATTGACTCATTCTTCCTCGCCAATCGCCTCTTTGAGAACGCGAATCGAGGTGCGTGTAACAATGACTGTTGCAATAACGGTTGCTACAATTCCTAAGAGCAAGAGCATGAGTCCTCCATTGGATTGTGTCAAACCAGCCATCCCTGAGCGACTCAATGCAATTGAGCCCAATGCGTGGCCATAATAGGCATAGATGATGCAATAGATGATGCTCGAAACGTTGGATAACAAAAAGACGCGAAGTGTTACTGGCGTTGCAGACATGATGTAATTGAGCCATTCATCGGGAAGAATTGGTGAAAGACGGACAAGCACAGAAATACGCATCGCATCCTCCCCGAGTGCAGCTTCGATGTTGACCATTCGCTGATCGTTTGCTATCGCCTCTTGAATTGAATCACGAAACAGCCATCTCCCGAGAACAAAGGCAATGAAACCCCCAACCATGGAGGCTACAAAGTTCACTGCGACCGCAATCCAGAATGGAAAAATTGCACCAGCTCCAACCTTGACAAATGGTGTAGGTAAGAGAAGAACAATTGCAAGCGAGAGTGCAACAGTAAAGAGAACAGGTGACCAAATTCCAAACCCTTTGAACCAATCGATGATATTGACTGCATCTTGAAACAAATAATACCCTGCCACTGCACATAAAACAAGAGCAAGAAGGCCAAACATTGCCCTCCATTGATACACTCTAACTTTCTGTGCCTTCATCTGCTTGAGGTTTTTGCGTCCATCGATGAGGTGAAGTTCGGAAGGACGCGGTAATTTAGAGACCGAAGGACGTGGGAGTTTCTTCACACCGATCACTCCTCTTCTTGTTCAGGTAAGGATGAGAGAACATCGCCTAACATTTCGGTTACATCCTCAATTCGTGTCATGAGAGTTGTATCAGCAACTGCGCCAGGGCGTCCTAAATCCCACATCAATTCGTGAACCATTTCTGTCGTCAATCGCGTCATACGGAGGACTTGAGGATCGATTCGTTCAAGATCATCATCTGGTAGAAGTGCTATTTGTTCTGGAACTTCGTCCAAAATCGAATCCATCTTTGATTCGATTTCATTTGCAATGTTCTCAGCTTGCTGTTCGAGAATAGATTCCATACCACCCACTGACATAGGCGAGGGCTGTTCGTTCAAATCACCGAGTGTCTTCTTTTTCTGGAGATCCTCAAAGGATGGCCCTTCTGCATCGCCTACTCCCCCACTCGATTGGACCAATCGATTCAGAGCTACACGTAACAAGTTGGAAAGATCTGTCGCCTCCAAATCAAGGTCAACGTCCATTCCTTCTTCGCCCATTTGAACGAGAATCTCATTGATGAACGACTCATTAATCCGATCAGGCCCTACAAGGCCCTTGAGCATTGGAAGCGCCCATCCGCCTCCACCCGCCATGACTGCAACATCGAATGAACCGCCACCCGTTTCGAGTGTGACATCGGCGGGAGGAGGAACGAATTGTTTACGACTGTGTTTCCAAAGTTGAGCGATGAGGACTTTCATATCAACGGGTTTTCCGATAACTTCGTGAATCCCTGCTTTTGCTGCAACCAACATGAAATCGGGCGATGTCGAACGAGATAAAAGGACGATTCTGCACTTGAATGCAAATTCAGGATCGCCCATTAATCGTTGAGCAGCATCGATGGCGTCGCCTGATTTCCATTCACCATCGAGAAGGACAACCTCGGGCATGACGGCAAGCGCAGTCCCTTCTGCTTGACGAAGCGTTCCTGCACGAGTGACATCAAATCCTTCGCGCTCGAGTGTTGAGGCGAGAAGGGTACGACGACCCTGGTTCTCGTCAGCAACAATGACCTTACCCATGATGACCAGAAGGAAACGAGGGCTTC
>JASLVI010000076.1 GCA_030741455.1 Candidatus Poseidoniaceae archaeon
TGGTTCTGCCATCCGTGCCTACTAATGAGCCCCAACATTGGATATCGTCATTTGTCCCCGTAGCCTGAAGAAGCAAGGATTCTCCTTGCAACAAGGTTGATCCGAAATCATCCATGTCAATGTCGATGGTTGGTGAACAGTTCTCAGAATGGAATTCTAGAACCCACTGACCGTCATCGTCGACAACTATTGCATACCACGGGACAAGGACTCCATCATGATCTCTTATGAGTATACCTTGTTGGCCAAATCGGTCACCTGGTTGGAACAAATCACCAGCAACTCCATCATTGATTCCCTTGAGTTGCTCTTGATTTCCATCAGCTTCTATCGCTTTGAGATAGGGCCGTCGTTGATCGATATTCAAGGCATTGTAGGCGGAATCGCCTGCAGATGTATCTTCAAGAAGGACAAGCACGCCTTCTCCAGGAAGGGATTCATCGTACCCTTGTTGGGTACGTTTCTCAATCCAAATGAATTCACTCTCAGCGATTTGAATCCTTATTCGTTCTCCACCACTGTATCTTGAATTGAGTTCAATGGTTGGTCCAATGCATGGCCCAACAGCACTTTCTGGCCACTCTAAGACTAAATCTTGTGTTGCAGGATGCCCAATGGCTTCCATTGTTGGTCCAGTTGGAAGAGAGGGCGTATCGCCACCTCCATTCCAGTTTCCACTCGCCATAATATCCCAAACGCCGATACCCTTCCACGAACCTGAGTATCCTGAATCATGTACTGGATAGAGATCATATGCTCCAAATTGGTGCATCATTTCGTGCAAGATTGTACCAAATCCATTGACACCATGTCGCATAGATGACATTGTGTAATGTTCAAAGGAGACGTCTCCTTTATTGATGGGTTCTGTGAACGATGTGAAGTGAGACCAAATTCGATTCGTTGAACCAGAACCTTGCTCTTGGGCGAATGTTGAATGCAAGACAAGGAATCGGTCAACAACACCATCGTCATTGAAATCAAACTGATCGTATGATGGTTCGTTCATCGATTGAACAGCAAATTTTGCCAGATTTGCTGGTAAAAAATCACTACCACTACCATAATCACGGCCATTCGGACCATCTTCTCCATATGCAGAAAGTGGCTCAGGTGCACGCAAAATAGAATCATGGATATTGATCTGTACAGAAATATCAGTTCCAACTGCTTGCGACAAGTATTCTTCCGAGTATTCCTGTAATTCATCCTGAATTGTTTCAATCGTATTTTCAGAGATTGGATTTGATTCAAAATCGACGAGGACAACCAACCATGATTCATTGAATTGTAAACCAACCAATGGTGCTGAAACATCTTGTTCTGAATCGACATCAATTTGGAAGAGCTCGTTGATTTCATCAGAATAGAAATGGGACGCGACTGCTAACATCAGGCAGAGAACCATTCCAATTGCATGGCTCCTTTTGCCCATACACATCACACATCATCGAATCGTTTGAAGTGTTGGGTCATCTGTGAATTCAATAGCCTATTGTCCACCCAGTTCAATGAATTCGTTTTCTGTCCAATCATGTGTTGATATTCGAACAACACCTTCTTGAAATTCGGGCCAATTCATCGATGAAACTTTTCGTATTTGTTGGCTTTCAGACTTCATCATCAAACTATGACAGGATGATCGTCGCTGCTCGGATGTCCATGGGTCTTGAATGTTGACCATCTGGATTGCGATTTCCGTTTTTAACGGTGAATGATCTGCTGGAAGAGCTCCCTGGATATTGAGGAAGTTAAGTCCACGTAGTTGACATTGTGTTGATGCAACGGAGTTCTTGAATCCTTGAGGTAATGGCGTTCCATTGCATCCTCCAATGATGATGTCTGTCAACCTGTTACGTGCAATTGCATCAATCAAATGGTCTCGTTCCTCAAAATTATCGCATAATGCTTGGTATTTCAATAAACCAGTATTCTCTGGTGAAGTGTCGATTGGATAGGCAACTCCATGACATGAACAATCAACATAGGATACGAGTCTTCTGCGACCCTCATGATCAAACATTGGTTTTGGGTGAAGAATTTCTCTCGAAAATCGTACACTATTACGAATTGAATATTCGAGGAAGATAAGCATCAAACTCAACAGAACGATGTTCGTTCCATTCCAACGGCCTGGAAGCGATAGAAGCAATACAAGACCACCAACTCCGAGAATTCGCAATCTCCACCAATCTTCATTATTTTCGGTAATCAAACCAAGCGAACCTGCTGTAACGGTTCCAAATGAGATCAAGTAAGTCATTAAGAAAGCCCAGAAAATGGATAAAGCAAATGTAAACAACGTGACTGCATCATATTGGGATGTTAGCCCCATATCCTGATGGATAGCGTCACCAATAACATAGATTTGAGGAATAATGACGAAAAACAACAGCAAGATCGTTATGTATGCAAGAAGTGAAGTGTAAATCATCCATTTTTTCATCGATATTTGTTCTTTTTGTGTGAGTCCTGGTTGCGCAAAGGAATACATCGAATGCAATGCTATCGGAAGTATGCACATTATTGCAAGGAAAACAGCAGTTAACCAACGAACAACACTCCATGATGCTGGTTCATAGAGGGTGAGGCATGAGGTCGAAGAACATGGGTTGAGTTGATTGAGAAGTGTTGCGAGAATTGCATCAATCTTCGTCATGAAGCCAAAGGTTAGAATTGCTATGACAACAAATCCAAGTGTCGCTTTTTGTGTGAGTATGTCAAAGTGATCTTGGATGGGCTGAACGGAATCACGCTCGAGTTGGAGTCCTTTGCCAACTGACAATTTGCTCCCTCACACCAGGTCTTGGTGTTCAGGATGAGCCCGTGCTTGGACGATTGTTCGATAAACCCCAAACATTCCCCACAGCGTAAGCATACCAAGAACGAATGCATACCCCCATGGCTGTCCATTATCAACTGCCCATCCAAAGGCCAAGAGTGTTGCAAGTGTAAGGAGTCCTCGTCGAATTCCTTGCGGAACTGCAAGACGCATGTCAAGATGCTTTGGTCCACCGCCAAATCGTCGCTCATAGAATTCACCTTGAACAACAGCACCAACGAGTATAATTGCGAGTGTCGACCAGTAGAACAAGTTTCCATTGGTGAAGAAATCATCAGCGATCTCTGCTTGTCGTTCTGCTTCGAGAGCTTCCGGATTTTCTACTGCAACGAACAGTGATTCAAAATCTCCGACGCTTATTGTGCGAAGTGGTTGATTTTCTTCGTCATCGTTTGTCATGCTTTCTGGTGAGGAGATAAAGAAGGAGAGTAGATTCCAGTTATCGCCTTCATTTGCGCCATCTTGCCCATCAACTGCGTTCCCTGCAAGTGAGAAGGAAACTTCTCCAACATCGCTCGCTGGAGCAGTCCACGTAACGACCCAATCGTTGCTTGGTGCTGTTTGAGAGACTGCACCTGGCTCAGAACCATCTGATTCTGTGACTATTTGGGAACCTTCACCTGCAGTGAATGTTCCAACACCATAATCGGTGAGCAAAAATCCACCATTTGCATAAGATGCATGCTGGAGGTTGACCGTAAACTCATAAGATTCACCGATCGCATAGGCACGAGGTACTCCTGAAATTGAAACAACAACATCGTTCGATGGAACACCATTGCCGTGACAAGTACAGCCTGTTTCTACCGTGAGGCCATTGTTGATAGGATTGACCCATGGTGGCCCATTTGGATTTGCGACAACCGGTGCGAGAAGGCAAACAGAAAGCAGCAAAATGAGAAGTGTTCTCGATTTCATGACTTCCTCTCCGCTTTGTCCACTTCGATTCATCCTTTCAACGTTCCTTCATGACCAGAGACTTAGGACTCTTTGATGGCATTATTTAGGCCGGTCATCATTGCCTTGCCATCGCCAAATAGCATCATGGTCTTGTCCATGTAGAAGAGGTCATTGTCAACGCCTGCGTAACCCACTGAGAGGGAACGCTTGATGATAACAACTGTTCGAGCAGCATCAGCATCGATGATCGGCATCCCTGCGAGAGGACCTTCTCCACTTCGTGCAGCTGGGTTGGTTGTATCGTTGGCTCCGATAATCAGAGCAACATCACAATCAGGGAACTCTGGATTGATTTCATCCATTTCAATAAGTTGCTCGTATGGAACGTTTGCTTCTGCAAGCAAGACGTTCATGTGGCCGGGCATTCGACCTGCAACAGGGTGAATTGCGTATTTGACATCCGTATCGTATTTTTCTGCAATGAGGTCAGCAAATTCCTTGACTTGGTGCTGACACTGTGATACTGCCATTCCGTAACCTGGTACGATGATGACCTTTTGTGCACCATCGATCATCATTGCGACTTCGTCAGGGTCAGATCCGACCTTGGTTCGTGTAAGCGATTCCTTTTCACCGCTACCGCCAAACGACTTGAACAGGACATCTGGTAGCGTTCTGTTCATCGCTTTGCACATGATGAAGGTCAAAATCAATCCTGATGCACCAACCAATGAACCGGCGACAATGAGAACAGAGTTTCCAATGATGAAGCCTGTAAAGGCTGCAGCAATTCCTGACAATGAGTTGAGAAGAGAAACAACGACTGGCATATCAGCGCCGCCAATCGGTAGTACCAAGACAATACCGAGAACAGCAGAAATTCCGATGATTCCCCATAGATAATCTGTATTGGTTGGTTCATCGATGCTGAGATAAATCAATACAGCAACACCGATGATCATCATGATCTTAAGTGGATTAAGCCATACAGGGCCCCATGTTGGTGTCTTGACCCACTTGCCGAAGATGCTGACTCCACCTTTGAGTTTGAACATGGCAAGAATCGAACCTGTAAGTGTCATCCAGCCGACAAGCGCTGAAAGACCTGCAGCGACCATGATAACGGTGAGTTCGAGTTGCTGATCGGGGACATCGGCTGGTTGTTCAACAAATCTCCAAATTTCTGAGAGTGCAACGAGAGCAGATGCAGCGCCGCCAAATCCGTTGAACAAAGCAACTAGTTCAGGCATTCCTGTCATCTCAACGCGAACTGCCATCCAAAGACCAATGAGGGAGCCAATCACAAGACCTGAGCCGATAAGAACCCATTCAATTCCATCACCAAGTCCCATTTGTAGGATGGTTGTTACAACAGCGACGAGCATTCCAAGAGCGCCGAGTTGATTTCCAAAGGGAGCCGTTCGTGGATGCCCAAGTTTCTTCAAACCGAAGATAAACAAAGCAGCGGATAAGAGATAACCGAGTGAAATCCAGTCTTCCATTTCAGGCACCTCCTCGCTTCTTTCCTGCGATCATATTCAACATTCTATTGGTCACAGCAAAGCCTCCAACGACGTTGATCATTGCAAGAACGACAGCTACGAATGCAAGTATGCCAGACACAGCAGTAGCGCCTCCGTCATAGGCTACGTTTGCTCCAAGTAGAGCACCAATGATCGAAATACCAGAAATTGCGTTCGCACCACTCATTAACGGAGTGTGGAGTGTGGCTGGAACTTTTGTAATGAGTTCAAATCCAAGGAAGATTGCAAGCATGAACAATGTGATATTTCCAATCAAGAATAATTCAGGGGTTAACAATTCAGCGTTCATTCAAGGGCACCTCCTAATCGAGTTTGCTTTGGATGCATTTCTCCATTTTGACAAATGAGAACACCTCCCATTCCGTTGACATAGAAATCGCTTCCTTCAGGAGCACCAACAAGTATGTCATCCTCTTCTGAGATGACAATAGCGCCATCATCAACAAGTGATGTAATGAACGTTGTGAGGTTGTTGGAATAAAGCATACTTGCAGTTGTGGCGATTGTACCTGGTAGGTTTGATGTGCCAACGACAATGACGCCATTATCGGTTGTGATGACTTCACCTGCAACTGTATCTTCGCAGTTTCCACCGACATCAGCATTCATATCAACAACAACTGCGCCTGATTTGAAGTCCTTAACTGCACTCGATGGAACTGTAATTGGAGCAGGTCGGCCGAAGATTCGAGCTGTCGTGACGATGATGTCCGCATCGGATGCAACACCACATACAGTCTCGTTGACCTTCTGAATGAATTCAGGCGTGAGTGGTTTTGCATATCCCGCCTCATCTTCAAAGTCATCCATTCCATCGACTTCGATAAATCGGCCGCCAACGGATTCGATTTGTTCTGCTGCTGATTTACGAACATCGGAGGCATAGACGACTGCTCCGAGACGCTTCGCAGTTGCAATCGCTTGCAAACCCGCAACACCAGAACCCATGATTACGACCTTTGCAGGTCGAACAGTGCCTGCTGATGTTGTCATCATTGGAATGCCTTTGGGTACGTGGGCAGCACCGAGAAGAACTGCTTTGTAACCTGCTAAGTTATCTTGGCTTGAGTTTACATCCATCGATTGAGCGCGACTGAGTCGGCGAGGAATCATATCCATTGACAATAATGTGATGTTGGAAGCAAGGCAATCTTTGACAAATTGAGGGTTACGGAAAGGATCGGAAACACAAGCAAGATTTGTACCTTCCTTGATACCTGCGACACCTGGGAATCGTATGGTGATAATCGTTTCACAAGCGAGTGCATCATCTCGACTTCCCACTGTTGCTCCAGCGGCTTCGTATTCAGCATCATGATAATTTGCAGCTACGCCTGCTCCTGATTCAATGACAACTTCAAAACCTGCTTTTTGGAGCTTCTTGAGACTCGTAGGAACGATTGCAACACGTGTCTCTCCTTCTGGTTCTTTGAGCACACCTAACTTCATGATAACACCGTTGTTTTTTGCGAACGTTAGGGGGTTCTTCAATACCACCCTTTGGCCCCATCAAATGGGACATCTGCACACCCTCTTGATTAAAAGCATCCGACCTTGACCGCCAATTGGAGAGATACCATGTCAAGAGGAAGTCGAAAAATCGCAGTTATTGGTGCAGGAAACGTTGGAGCAACATGTGCATTTGTTCTTGCAAATATGAAAATTGCAGATG
>JASLVI010000077.1 GCA_030741455.1 Candidatus Poseidoniaceae archaeon
CTTCGTCGAGAAGATTTCCATTCAGGATGTTGGGATGCAAATTCTAAAGCAGTCGAAGCATCAACAAAACCTCCGATTATACGATTCGTTTCATCAGGTTCCATTCCCGAACGTTGTAAAGCACGTGTCAATGAATGTGTAAACGAAATTCGACGCTCGTCACCTCCGGGTAAAGAACGTGCGATGTCTTCTATTGCTTTCCTCAATACAGTACGTTGCTCAGGAGAAATTCCCCGTTGAATTGGAACAATATCTGGAAGGGCATCATCATGCCCTTGATTTTCTAAGACCCGATAGCGATGCAACTCATAGGTGAGTGTGTGAACAGCATGGCTTAGGTTGGTTATGGGGTATCCTTCCCAAGTTGGAAGTGTGACAAGATAATCACAACGAAGTAAATCCTCAGTACTCAACCCTTTACCTTCTTCGCCAAAGACAAGAGCAACATCTTGATCAATGTTGGAGATACGCTTTGAAAACTCCCACGGATACATGAAGTGACGTTTTTGTGTTTTATCACCAATCTCTCGTTTGCCTGAAGTTCCTACGACAAGGGAACAATCGCTGATGGCTTCTTCAAAGGTATTGAACAGCACACACGTATCCAATACACGTCCGGCATGTTTCGCACGATTGCGTGCTTCAAGATCATCAGGATGGCACTGCGGATTCACCAATCGTAGCGAATCAAATCCATGATTCAAAAGCGAGCGACAGACGGCACCAAGATTCCCTGGATGTTGTGTTCCAACCAGTACAATGTGCAAACGATATGTTGCATAAGGTAAAGGAAGATCGCTCCGTTCACCCATCATTCTTCCTCCAATCGATTAAGGAAATCTGCAATCCAGAGCGGATTGCATGCTTGGTAAATGAAGAACAGAAAACCGCCTCGTTCTCGATCAGGCATCACCAATGAACGTCGACGGACGTTGTAGGTGTTGCGCAAATGAAGAATGAGTTCTTCCAATGGTTCTTGCTCAGGACCATGAACAGATACAGGCGTTCTGTTCCAATCAACCCAAATGGGCAATCTGACAACCCCATTAATCGGTTCGGCGTTGTCGATAACGAGTCACATATCCAGCAATCCAGTTTCGCAACTTCTTCGTGCTAACATCGGTTAGTTGCTCTACCATTATCTTGTTATGATCGAAATCATCGGTGAACTTCTCACCATGTTCTTCAACAAGACGAATTGCGCGGATTTTAATGAAACTTGGACGAATATTTCCCATGTTCAGGCCCCCTCATACAATTTAACTTCAATAGGAATATCTGGCTCATCGTGACGAATTACTGTAAGACGAATCTTACGAGGCGGGTTTTCTATACCCCGTTCCCAGATTTTTTCATTGACTGATGGATCAATGTAAATCTCTTCTTCAGGGAGAACTTTGAGATGACGAATGACTTCATCTCGAATTATTTGGATTGCACGCGGTGCACGCTTGAATCGAGTAATGTTCCAAGCTTTACGTAGAGGTACGACCAATTCTGATGTTGCTGCTCTTGCCATCTTGAATCACCTCATCGCTGCAACTTGCTACGTCGCCAGTGGTGTCGCTTAGGATGCGATACCGTATTTCTGTTCGTTTTCAACATGACCCAAACAGGGACACGGCGGTTCTGTTTGCCTGCTTTCATCAGGCGGATTTTCTTTGCTGCTGGTTTATTTTTTGACATATTCGAGCACCCCTCTCAGATTCGACGGATAGACGCATCTCTGCGGCTCTTGGATAGGTTCACAAGGATTCTTTTCAACTGATCATCGCTGACAGGAATAGAAATTTTTTGTTGTTCATGGAGGCCAACGAGTTGACGCTTCAGAACGTCTGCCTTCGTTGCATCAACAAGTGAAATATTTGCAAGACGACTTCTCGCATCTGGCGTAAGTATTGTTTTCATTGCCAAATCCAAAGCTTGTTGTTCTTGCGCTTGGACTTGGGATTCAATCTCAGCATTTGCTTGTTGCTTGGCTTGTTGTTCGAGTTGTTGTTGAAGTTCGAGTTGTCGACGTTGACGGAACGCTTCAAGTTCCATTGAATCGTCAGCAACGCTTGTCATTTCCTCACTTCCAATCAATACTTTTCAAGTCCAGGATATGCTGCTTCAACCTCAGGACGGACGCTGTGAGCAACTTCGTTGAGGAGTTTATGTCCGGCAGGTGTAATGACACGGCCGTTGTAGAGTTGCGTTGCTTCTCTGCCTTCTGGTTCAACAAGTCTGCCAATGTCTGCAGATACGAGGCCTGCATCTTCCAGTTGTTGAATCAAAATTCGAATAACTTTGCGAGAGCCGACTCCGGGAGTGTTTGGTTTGGATCCGTTGTTTTTTCGTCCACCAAATTCTTGGGAAAGGGCTGTAACGCCAATCGGACCCTGTCGAGCAATTTTTCGCAAAATTGCAGCACCCCGTGTGTGCCACCAATCAGATTGTGTCGGAGGGCGTTCTCTTGAGGAACCCGTCTTTACAACGTCTGCCCATTCTGGCATCTGAATCGAGTCATTGCTCTTCAATTGTTCAGCAAGAGCAGGGATTAGAAAGTTAGCAGGTACATCGTAAAACGTCGTCATAACTACACCAAGCAACCCTGCGACTTATCTCCCCTATTTGAATAAAGCGGGAGAATTGCCCTACCCAATGAAGCGCATTCATGTGGTTTTGGCCAAGTGCAAGTATTCTTGAATGGTGTCGTTTTCGGTTGAACGATGAAGAAGGCATTGGCCCAGAATCCAAACCTGTTGAGAACTCTCATAGGTTTGTCTCTGACGCTTATTATTCTCCTTTCATATGCGGTGTACGGCGCCACGATTTCGCCAAGTTACTACATCTACGAAACAGATGCAACGGATTCAACATTTGAAAACATCGAACTCACAAAAGTGGTTCAAAACAACGAAACCACATGGTTTGGAACGGTTGCCGCCGATGGTCAAAATCTCACATGGGTCAATGTGACTGTTGACGATTTGGCTGCAGGAGCCGTGGTCAAACTCACCAATGACGGCAAACTCTACTCGCATCCGTTCCTGGGTGTTCCAGATGCAGAGGTTGAAGTTGATGGGAAGACGGTGGATTTCCGATGCTCTGAACACTGCACTTATGCTGAATCGTTCGAAGTGGAAGCGGATTCAAGTTCGATGAGCATACAATCGCTTACATCAACCGATCCAGCAAGACGATCGAATGGAACGGTCTATGCAGATTCCTTATCTGAAGCAGAAGAACTGGCTAGGGATGAAATTGACTACAAACACGAACCATCCCAAATCATCATCCAAATTATCGAACCAGGCAACAAGTCTGTCCAACCATCCGTCAATGTATACACAGTGAATGAGGCGTTTTCGAGCATCGAAATATTCGAAATAGATGCTGCTACGGAATTTCTTTGGGCATTAGCTGCCGTAGTTGGCTGTTTTTCAATGGTTCTGATTCCCTCATTTACAGTCTATTTTGCTGCACGAGCAAAGGAACGACGAAACGAAGAGAAACTACGGCTGGTCGATGAAGAATCCGTCGACGAATAAATCAAATACATAGGCGATGATAACGAATCATGGCAAGAACAGGTGTGGCCGGAGTATTGGTCCTGCTGCTCTTGCTTCAAATGACGCCAATTGAGGAACTTCAGCCAATTTCTCGAGCAGAACAATCCTCGAGAAACAGTGGTGTCGATTTATCCGCGACAGAGGTATCTATTTCCTATTCAAATCCAAGTGATGAATCACAATACAAGATGTTCTCTTCAAATCATCCAATCTTAGGTTTTGATCGTCCAAAAGACTTGTATGTTGTTGATACCGTTAATGCAACACCAATGGATATCGAGGTGACAATCCGTAATGATGGTAGTGCAGCATCTGGAATCATTACCGTTCAGTTACTTATTCTACACAATGAATACGAGCGTTTTGAATTAGCGAATCGTACAGTTACGATGAATAGTTTGGCATCAAATGGCCAAGGAACAGCAACGTTCTACAACGTTTACGTGAACTATTCTGGAAATCATTCCATGGTCGTCATTCCAACCTTCCAAGGCATAGATGATAATCCAAACAACGACAACCTCAATCGCCATTATACGGTTGCTCATCTCTACTTCACTTGCACATCACTCGTTGGTTGGAACGCAGGACAGTACTGGGGAACGAGTACGGATACATCGCTTAGCATGGGCCAATCATGTCACATCGGACAAGGCCAATTCAGTTCGTATGGCAACAATTTGCAAACCGATCTCATGACGCCTATTTGGGACATGAGCGATATTGTTGCAAATCCGACAAGAACCAACGGTATAACCTTCTTTTATGCAGGTAGTGCCCAACCCAATGATGGGATGAAGGTCTATGCCTTTGATCAACAAGGCAATTGGGATGAATTGGCAAATATTGCAGGGACTGTTGGAGCAACATTAGCGAATTGGCAAACGATTTCCAATAACCATATGGGGCATACAACGCCATTAATTCCAGCCGATATGTCATCCCATTTCCATTCAAATTCACGCTTCAAATTCACATTTACGAGCGATTCCTCAGGAACCGATGTCGGCTACTATTTCGATGACTTCGTTCTTGTCTATGACCAATCTGCTCGGATTGAAGAATATAATTTGGATGTTTCAGGCGTCTTTACCGAGGGGGCAATTCCTGGCGCATGGGGTAAAATCCGCATGGAATTAACCAACACGGGGAATATTAGCGATTCTTTACTACCTTCAGTAACCAATTTGCCGAGCGATTGGAACGTAGCCTTCAGTTATCCAACTGGTGCGGGAATCAATCCAAGTACAGGCGTGCGATTGCTCCCAGGAGAATCAAGAGAAATCGATGTTAAACTTCAGCCAGGGCCAAACGAATCCGTAGGTTTTGTACCGCTCACATTCATGGCAGCCAGTTTACAAAATCCTGGTTTCTCGGTTCAGGAAGGTATGCAGTTTCAAGTATCCGCAGATCGAATCCCTCACATTCATGTTCCTGAAGTCAAACCTCGCTGCGCACCAGGTTCATCGTGTGCATTTTACCTTGAAGTTGAAAACATAGGTCAAGCAACTGATGTCTTCGATTTACAAGTAGCCCCTAAATCGCTCGATACTGGTTGGAATGTGAATCTCGCATTTGATCAAACACCATCTGTAAGACTCATCCCCAATCAACTCCAATCAGTGAAATTTGTCATGACAGTACCCACAGGTGAAACTCCCGATAAAACGGGTGATTTCTGGTTGACCATGGTGGCACAGAATGATACAACTCGAACAACCACAGAAGCAATCACCATACAGGCATCAATGATTTCGAATGCCTTGATCGAATTAGATGACTCTTCCAATGACCCTACAATGCTTGAAGCGGGTCAACGTGTAGAAATTTCCTACACGATTACGAATCAAGCCAGCAGACAGGATAGTTTTGACTTGAGCGTCGATTATATTCCATCGATCGGTTGGACCATTGAGGAAGAACAACGGCCCTCTATCGTCATCAATCCTGGTGCATCGACAACATTCTACGTGGCTGTCACCGCACCATCGAATGCTCAAGCAAATGATATGGCACCCGAGTTTAAACCAATACTATCGTCAACACGAAGTGGTATGCAATATGAGGGGCCATCATACAGCAATATTCTCATCGAGACATTGTATGATGCAAGCATTACCATTCTTTCCCCGCCCGATGTTCTTGCTCCTGGTGGAATGACAGTCATTCAGGCAGAATTACAAAACAACGGCAATGGACCAACTTCCATCCATGTCGATCTTATTGATACACCACCAACTTGGACATACGACGTACGTCTGGACGGCGTCATACTCGAAGAACCAACCATCGATTTGGGTGTGCCCTATATGGGAACAAATGTCGAAATAATCGATATTCTGCTCTACGTTCCAATGACAGAAGCTGCACGGGAAATACATACTGTAACCATTGGTATCGCGCCTGATGGAGAAGATAACTATCCAGAGGACAATCAAGATTCAGTTGACATGATTACCGGCAGTATCCATTTCCCAGAACTCAATGGTTCAATCATGGATATGCACGCACTTGTTGGTTCGACACAACACATTAACGCTTCAGTCATAAATATCGGTAATGCGCTTGAATCCAGTATGGATGTTGGTTTTTCCCTCTCAACTTCTCCACCTACATCTGATATTGTCGCCTTCCTTACAGCAGGAATAGGTGGGCCTACGTCAAGTGCAGGAGAGACACTCACGTTCCCAATGAATGCAGGTACAACGACGTTACTCTTTATTGACGTAGTCATCGGGGATGATGTGCCACTCAACACACGAATCGTTGTGACCTTGTTTGTCGAAGGTGGGCAAGATGATGAAGGCAACTTGATTCGAATCGAACATCAGAATCTCATCATGGTTGACCAGCAACGAAAAATCGATATGACGATGTCATCCGTAGGTAACACAACCATTCAGGGCTCAACTGTTTCTTGGCTTAACATGACAAGTTTTTCAACACAAACAGAGGACATCCAGTACTCGTTTGCATATCCTGAGGAATGGCAATTACGTTGTGATGAGACATTGATTACCAATGGTCAATCTGTTAATGCCTCACTTCCTTACATCCGCAATACGGAATCTGTCAAGGATATTCGATGTGAGGTTCAACGATTGGGAGGTCCTTATGTTGGTGATCTTACCATTTCTGCAACAAATGCAGACGCAACAATCCAATTCACAGATACGCAGACATATGTATTTGCTAAACCTGATTCTGAAGAATCCTTTTTCTCAAAGAATATGAACGGACCAACACTAATTGCTGGAGCAATTGGTATCGTAATTTTGGTAGCAATCCTTCTCATCGTTCGCAAGCAACGAGA
>JASLVI010000078.1 GCA_030741455.1 Candidatus Poseidoniaceae archaeon
TTTCTTTCGAAATAAGAAGTTCCCCATTCGGGATGAAAGGTAGCATCGGTAACGGGAGTAGAACCGGAGGTGATTCTTCCTCAGCACCAAAAACAAGTGCTGCTGTATCGACTTCATGGTTCTCAATAAGGGGTGACTCATCCATCGGCGTGATGGCAATACTGGAGAGGTCACCGGATGAAACGGTCGAATTGTCGACGTGGTATTCCACGTTTCCACTTGATTCTAAGCAAAATGCATCCGATCCAAGCGAAGCATCAAAGCCCTCGAGTTCCTTGTTAATCTGCTTTAATTCAGTTGCTGTTAAAGGGCGAAGTTGCGTACCCTGAGGGGGTGTGGGGCATCGACCGTCGATGATGATTTTTCCATCTTTCATCGCACAACCTGCATTATTGCCGACATCACCTTGAACAACGATGGTGCCTCCTGTCATACCGTTACCGACTCGTTGCCCAACTGTTCCTTGAACGAAAATGAAACCGTCACTCATGAACATGCCAAGATCATCGTCAGCACCATCCCTTGCAGACAGTTTGCCGCCTTGCATCATGAATCCAGCACATCGTCCAACGTATCCGGTTGCGGATATTTGGCCGCCTTGATTGTATGCGCCAAAAAATGCACCAGCGTCGCCTTCGAGATCAAACGTACCACCTAGGCCAAATGAACTCGTCCATGATCCGAGTTTACCTAATGCACGGATTCGTGCGCCATCTGGCATAGCTGGGCATAGTCCAACTTCACCGCTCTTTGGAACTTCTTCCCCAGATCCAGTCCAGCCGATTCGTAGCAATGCATTCTGTTCAACTGCGGCTTGCAGGCGTGGTAGAAACTTTGCATTGATGCTCATTGAGCGTTCAACAACCTCGGCAGGACCCGCCATGTTTCATCGGTGTCAAAGGTCGGTCAAATACCCTCTCCCTATCATGCTGTTAAAATCTGAATTCTGTTCTGATTACGTCCTCACGAACTGTTTATGGATATTCAGCCATGGCAACTGTTTGAGCAGTATGGTCGTTAAGGTCGCAATCAATGGTTATGGAACAATCGGAAAGCGGGTTGCGGATGCAATCGATGCACAAGATGATATGGAAATTGTCGGCGTTACGAAAACACGTCCTTCATTTGGTTGTGATCTTGCCGTTCGCAAAGGCTATCCTCTCTACTGCACCTACGATACTGAAGAAAAAATTGCTGCCTTCGCTCCAGCTGGATACGATTGTAAAGGTGGCCTCTCGGATCTCCTTTCAGTCGCTGACATTGTCGTTGATTGCTCACCTGGAAAGGTCGGAGCCCAAAATAAGGAAATTTACCAAAATGCTGGTGTAAAATGGATTTTTCAAGGCGGTGAAAAACACGCAATGACCGAGATGTCCTATACCTCAAGCGGCAACCATGCAGAGAACATGAATGTGCAAGGAACACGCG
Organism: Candidatus Poseidoniaceae archaeon; assembly: GCA_030741455.1. Taxonomy (GTDB): domain Archaea; phylum Thermoplasmatota; class Poseidoniia; order Poseidoniales; family Poseidoniaceae; genus MGIIa-L2. The sequence continues at coordinate 1,429 of JASLVI010000078.1, forward strand.
TCGTATCGTGCAACACGACGGGATTGTCAAGAACACTTGTCCCCCTCCTCCACGCTTGTGGGTCGATCTCTGTTGAGTGTACCATGATTCGTCGTGCTGCCGATCCAGGTGACTCGAGTAAAGGACCGATCAATGCCATTAAGCCTGTGCTCAAAGTCCCGAGTCATCATGGTCCAGATGTCATGACAATTCGTCCTGAAATCGCCATTAATTCACTGGCTGTTGCAGTGCCAACAACCATCATGCACGTCCATGCAATCGTCGCAACCCTTCCTGAGGGACATGGAATGAGTACCCAATCTGTACTTGATTTGTGGTCACAACAACCGAGAGTTCTCATTATGAACGGCTCCGAAACGGGGATTACAACAACGGCAGAAGTGATGGAGTTCTCAAGAGATATTGGAAGAAAGTGGGGCGATCTCCACGAAATTTTTGTTTGGGAAGATGGTGTCAAACTCGATGGAAACACGCTTTACTATTTCCAAGCCATCCATCAGGAATCGGATGTTATTCCAGAAAATGTTGATGCAATCCGTGCATTGATGGGTATCGAAGGTGACTGGAAAAAATCGGTTGAAAAGACCGATAGCGCCATTGCGGCCTACAATGGACTGTAATCAAGATAGGCGCATCCTCAAAAACCCAATTGCGGTCGGCAAGTTATGCAAGAGCGTCGCAGGTGCTATCTCCTGTTGTCCATCTTTCTCCTTTCCTTGGTTTTTCCTGCCGTTTCATCCACGTCAGATTCAAGAGAAATCTCCACCGCTGTCGACGCATTAGAATCAAATTGGCAATCGATTGAACCGACATCGACAAAGATGGTTGAACTCAAAGAAATGCAACCAACAATTCACTTAGCAGGATTCTCCTTTGATCCGCTCGTAAGTGATTTCGATGACATCAATTCTGCATGGAAGAATTCTGGCTCGTTGTATCTCCTTCAACTCTCCACGAACGATGGTTCCATCATCGAACAACTTTCCACTACATTCGAATTCAAGGTTTTGGAGCGTCAAAGCCCAGGCGTTTACATCGTTCGAATGCATGACGCAATGTATCTTGAATCACTTTTCTTGCATGATGATGTCCGGTGGGTTGGTGAGTATTCTCCTTTCATGCGAACAACGAGTGATGTTTTAGAAAGCAAACGAGTTCATTACGTTCTTGCATCGGATGTCGATTCGTTCGAATTGGCTGGACTATCCGCCGATTTTATCCGAAACGGTGCTTCAACCGCATGGTGTTCAATGGATATGTGTGAGGCAGTATACGAAGACGGAATCACTCCAACGCAGTTGCAAATGAGTGCTTCTCATGAGGATGTTCTGTTCGTTCAGGAAACATTCGATTTGATCCTTCACAACAATATGGCGGCCATGGAAGTTGGAGCTGTTGCGGTTCGTGCATCGTCCTCACTCGGCCTCAACGGTTCTGGAGAAACCATCGCAGTTATGGATACAGGCCTCGATAACGACCATCCAGACATACTTGGTCGAATTGCAGCGATCAATACGCAGTATGGGCTTGATCCATCTCCAATCGACAGCAACAGTGGACATGGAACACATATCGTTGTGACGGTATTGGGCGATGGCAGTGGAGACACATCGACGATGGGTGTAGCACCCGAAGCAAACCTTGTCATGTATGCGCTTGAGCACGATCCAACGGGATACTTTGGCCGACAAGGCTCCATTTACGATTTATTTACAGATGCTGAACTGAAGACTGCACGTATCGCAGTCAATGCCTGGGGTTCGAATGGCAACTTTGGTCATTACACCGCTGATTCCCGTTCGGCTGACCAATACGTTTCAAACAATCCGTATCTACTACCCGTCTTCTCAGTTGGGGATAATGGAGCAAGTGGCGCCTCCCAAATTACCGCGCCGGGTACTGGAAAGAACGTTTTATCGATTGGCTCAAGCACCAATGGTAGCGTAAGTGCCTCATCATCACAAGGTCCAACTCTAGATGGTCGAATCAAACCAGATCTTGTTGCTCCTGGTGAAGGCATATGTTCTGCAAGAGCAGAGGAAGCGAAGAATGCTATTGGTTCGGTCTGTGCTACTGGAACGCATAGTAATTCACGCTCCATGTACATGGAATTGAGTGGAACCTCTCAAGCGACTGCAGTTGCTGGTGGCTCCGCAGCACTTGCACGAGAGTATTTGCGAGAAGTTGCAGGAATCAATAAGCCATCTGCAAGCCTAATCAAAGCAACGCTCATCAACGGAGCTGAAGACCTCGGGACACCCGATATTCCAAACAATAACGAAGGCTGGGGGCAAATTGACCTTGAAAACAGCCTCTCTCCAACTCATGGCGGGGTAATGCTGGATGTATTTCACGACGATGCACGAGAATTGCAAGCAGGATTTTCTCTTTTGTATGCCTTTGATATGGATGCTTCGAAAGGGGTTGATCTCACTCTCTCATGGAGCGATAGCGAGGGAAGTGCAAATGCTGCACAATCCGAATCACGTCTCATGAACGATCTTGATCTAGTCCTCCTCGCACCTGATGGAACGACCTACCTCGGAAACAATTTCGCAAATGGTATCTCCGTTACTGGAGGGTCGGCAGATGGCCTCAACAACGTCGAACGTGTTCGATTGCCAGCAGGAACGAGTACTCAATCTGGTGAATGGATGGTAATGGTTGAACATCGTGGTGGAAGTTCGCAACGTTACAGCCTTGTTTTAGCTGCTGATGCTTCATTGGTTCCAACGGCTGATCTAACCACATTTGGTAACAGCATTCTACCCTCTTCATCAACACCATTGGTTGGCGACCTTGTTTCGATTTCGCTCGCTTGGCACAATCAAGGGACGCTCGCATCTGGCGCCTATCGAATTCAGTTGGAAGATTTGACAGAAGGATCCGTTCTTTATGATTCAAATCGATCATCGCTTGATGGTGGAGATCTTGATTCTGTCTCCTTTTTCACGCAGTTTACGACAACTGGCATACACACGCTACGCTTATCTCTTGATACCAATAACCAAGTTGCTGAAATCAACGATGGAGTGTCTGGTACCAACAACAATGTGCTCGAAATGGACATTGAAGTAACCGCACAAGGGTTGAGAGTTATCTTCCTCGAAGATGATGGAACTATTCCTCAAACACCTTCTGACCGCGAAGCGGCTGCAAATGTTGAGATGGATGTTCGTAATGACACAGGTTTATCGCTTCCATTTGTCGTCGTTCATGAGGGTACTGGAGAGCGACCTGTCAGTTTAACGGTATCTGGTGTTCAAGAACCAGATCCTATTTATCCTGCCCTCCTCAATAGTCCTGAAGATCAATGGTCGAGAACTGTGAACGGTTCTGGGCCCTTCACACTCAGCGGTCAGGGGACTGAAAATGATACAGTCCATCTTCTCCTGAATTTAGACGATGTTTCCGCTTCACTTGATGGTTCAACGAAACGGTTTGCGCGGGCTGGAACCTTTGTCGTCGATGTTACAGCAAGATATCAAAATCAACCAACTGTATCTCATACACAACGCCTCACATTCACTATTGGTCAAGTTGATTCGGTTGATGTCGTACCCTCAGGAACGGTAGGAGTCTCCGCAAAACCAGGTGAGAGCACTGGTTTCTCGATCGGTGTTCGAAACACTGGAAACTCTGCTGCTCAATATACAATGTCGTGTTCATCTGCTTCACAATGGCAGATCATGCTTGGAAATTCAAATTCCTCTTCGCTTGAGTTTGAACCGCTTAATATTCTTCAGGATCTTGCAATGGACGTGAATGTCGTTATTCCAAGTGTATCCAATGGCTTACCGTCGGCTGGTTTCATTGATCAGGTGACTTGTGTCGTTACCTCGCCAACCGATAGCACACTCAACCATGTTGAAGTGGTTGATGTCACCGTTGCAGAATTACGTTCATTCCAATCTGATTTGTACGGTCCAAATGGTGCAGTCGGACCAGGAGAATTGGCTGCGCCTGTTTACGCTGATACCGGCGATGTTGTTTACTTCAATCACACCATTTCCAACAACGGGAACACGGACATGGATTTCACAATCTCACTCGTAAGAGGGAATCCTCAATGGGCTGGTAGTATCTCTTTGAACGGTGAAACGAGCACCAGTACCCTTGGATTCAACCTCCTTGCAGGACAAACAGCGGATGTTCAAATGGCGCTTCTCGTACCTGAAACAGCCCGAGAAGGAAACTCAAACACGTATACGCTCCGTGTTGAACACAATACGCAATCGTTCACGACAAACACAACATCCATTGTCGTTTCAGACAATCTTGACGTTGAGCTTCGCGCAGTGGAACAAGGCGTAATCAGTGCGCAAATTTCTGAAAATTATACATTCGTGAATCTCGTCGTCTCCAATATTGGTAATGCTGATTTGGATTTGGATTGGAGCACTGGAATCGCACCCGATGGCTGGACTGTTAACTTTGCAAATCCACCAACGAGCGTTGGCGTCTTGAAGGAAGCAAATGTTATTCTGGCAATTCTTCCTCCAAACCAAACCGATGCTGGATTTGGATTCGATTTACCGCTTTACGTTAATGCAAGCAACGACGGTCGTTATGTGACTGGAGCGTTGACACTCCGAGTGGAAGTTCCATCCAGTGATTTCGCTGGAATCAGTACGGATATTGAGGATGCGCCGTTGTTGTTCATACCACGTGGAGGTTCTGGAGAACAGACGTTTGTTCTCGTTAACGAAGGAAATAAACCATTGAGTGGAACACTCAGCGTTGAAGTACGAGATGCTGAGGGGAATGCACTCACTGATCGTAGCACATCAATCTCTCCTGGAAGCATCACAGATCTTGCTGTAGGTGAGAGCGTTGAACTCGTTGCAAAGGTCAAGCCTGATTCAGATGCTGCTGATGGACGGTATCTATTGGTGGTTATCTTTACAGCAGATTCTGGTGTAATGGTTGAATTCTCTGCCGATACGAGTGTAAGTGCTCAACAATCATCCGGCGGATTGCTTAACATGTCGCCGTTCATCTCTTATCCTTTACTTGCAGCATTCATCATCCTGCTTGTGATCGGTGCCCGTCGTCTAAAATCTTCGGCCGCTATTGAAGATGATGGAACCGAACTGGTATCTCCGAATGCTCATACGAATCCTGATCATTTCGGAACCCGTAGGGATGAAGCACTTGACATCAGTCACTCCGTGAATGACATGGCCTCTGGAGAAGTTTCACAGGATGAAATTGCGGCTGCACTTGCTCAGTCCATGGATATGCCACTCCCCGTATCAACTCCTCCTGCAGGATTACCACCTGCTGGTTTGCCGCCCGCTGGCCTTCCACCTGCAGGACTGCCACCTGCAGGACTGCCGCCCGCTGGCCTTCCGCCAACACCAGTAAAGCAGGTTCCGGCTTTGCCAACGGGACCACCTCTGCCTCCGGGGGG
>JASLVI010000079.1 GCA_030741455.1 Candidatus Poseidoniaceae archaeon
AGTGTACCCATGGACAGACATACTGCGCATCCAATATTAACTATTCCATACAAGGGATTTACCGATGACCCTTCGTATTTCTATTTCCGATGTAATGGGCTTGCAGTGGGTCGCTGCTAACGCTACCCTTAGCAACAACGTCATCTACGAATAATCATCCATTGGTCCATCTATCGACAAGCAATGGTAGAATTTCTCCAGCCTTTCCCTGAAAGAATTCGTCAAAGAAAACTACGTTTTCGGGAGGATCAAGATTGATGCCAATCGTATGTGCTCCAAGTCGACGGGCGGTGTGGAGGAAGCCGTTTGCTGGATAGACATGACCACTTGTTCCTATTGCAATGAATACATCACATTCCAATAAAGCCTCTTGAATTTCATCCATTCGCATTGGCATCTCGCCAAACCAAACGATGTGGGGGCGCATTCGACCTTCACAACGCTTGCAAGTAAGGAAGTTCTCACCAAGGTGTTCATCCTCCATCATCTCTTCAACAGATGCACAAGATTCACATCGTAACTTCGAAAGTTCGCCATGCATGTGGATGAGATTTTTCGAGCCAGCTCGTTCATGCAAATCATCAACATTTTGTGTAATCAAGAGAAAATTATCGAGATATTCCTCGAGATCAGCGAGTGCTCGATGCCCTGAATTAGGCTCCACATCGAACAATTGTCGTCTTCGTTGCTGATAAAATCCCCAAACGAGTTGCGGATTAGCTTCCCATCCTTCCGGTGTCGCAACTTCTTCAATGCGATGATTTTCCCAAAGTCCATCAAAATCTCGAAACGTTCGAATGCCAGATTCAGCGCTGATTCCAGCACCTGTAAGAATGACAACTCTGGATTCTTTGACAATCATGCTCTTCCTCATTCATCTTTTTTGTGTTCAAACGAGAATCCATCAAAGTCGGATTGATAGACTGGCATCCCTTCTTGCCTAGTTTCTTGTTGGATAACTGTAGGTTGAGGTTGATAGCTCTGGACAGAAGACGATGGTGGAATGTATTGCTGGACTGTTGTTTGATTCGGCTGATACACCTGACCACCTGGTTGTTGAAGAAGAACCACTTGTGGTGGTTTTCGTCCACCTACCAGTCCAACGATGAGAAGAATGAGTCCAAGCAAACAGCATACACTTCCTCCACACAAACCAAATGCAGGTGCAATCACCTCGCTTGCATCGACGATGACGATATCTCCGTCAGAGGTTATGGTGTAACTTCCTGCTGCAATGTCCGATAAGTCACCAAGAAATGTGTAAGAGGGGTGACTCGTTCCCTCACAATTCGCAAAAAAGACATCTTGGTCCGTGTAATCCTTTACAGATACCTGAAAAGTATTGCAGTTTATTTGATCACCCTTGGCAAAAACTTCCATGGTCATGGTATTGCCGTCATACTCAAAGATTGCACCATCTTTCGATGTATCATGAAGGATGTTTTCGTCCGTGGGACGGTAATCGAGGACGCTAACAAATGAAATCACATTAACAAGAATCGAAACAAACAACAAGACGCCACCGGTAATGGCAAGTCCCTTGTTCATGCAAACAACTCATCGAGAGGCGAGGGTGAGGTTCTTCCACATTTCTTCTGGAACTTCCATGGCCAAGCGAAGACCACCCATTGCACCGAGTCGTACAGGGTCGTCGACAACATGAACATTCACATCTCCCATGTCGGAGAGTCTGCGCTCGATGAGTGCACCAAGTCCACGGATTCCAGATCCACCACCAGCAAGAACCATGTTACGACGGAACTCGTCATGGTATTCTGGGTTTGAGTCTGCGATGAGCTTCTTAACATTCTCAACGATTGGGTCAACGATGGATTCGCATGCACGCTGAACACAGTCGGTGATATCAAGATTCATGGCCTTTCCTTCAATGGAGAAATCGACCATGATTGGGTCATCAGGTGTGGAAGTTGAGACAAAGGAATACTGTTCCTTCCAGCGTCGAGCCATATCCTTGGTGATTTGAGCACCATTGTACTTGGATTGGACTTCCTTGATGATTTGTGCATCGACGTAATCACCAGCATAGCCAGTGTGCATCTGGTCACCTGGGCCTGGGATGGTACCGTAAACACGGCAAAGGTCAGTTGTACCTGCTCCGATATCGATGACGAGGGTGTGTTCTATCATGTCAAGTGCGTAAGCGACAGCAAACGGCTCTGAAATAATCATGGCTGCGTTGACGCTTCCTGCAGCAGCATCGAAAATCGCTGTCTTGTCGACGTGACTTGCTTCTGCAGGTGCACCGATGACCGCAACAACACGGTCGTGATCTTCAGGATCAGATAATCCGATGAGGTGGGTGATGAAGTGAGCGATGAATTGTCGGTCTTCAGCCGTATCTTTGATAACACCCAATTCAAGTGGACGGAAGAGATTGAGTGCCAATCGGTTCTTTAGGGCATCTTCACCGAACAAAACATCTCTTTTGAGGAAATTTCGTGCAATTGCATCCTTCGGTGTTCCAATTACAGTGAGTTCTTCTTCTTCGTGGTTTCCAGAGGAGACCATGACTGAGCGGAAAGTTCCCAAGTCAATTCCAATATACAATACATCTTCTGCCATAGCGTTCGCCATTTTAACGGAACACCGTCCACCTTATGAAGCATCCCTCGCTCACGTTCGCAAAAAAAGGACGTAATTAGCACCGAATGATATTCTATAGAACAAGAATTAGAGCCAACTTTCACAGGGCTGACAATACCATGCAGAATATTCGGGATAGAGTTCGGCCATTTGGTTGCAATTTGGACACTCTTTGAGCGCATTATCTCCAAATATTTCCTGAACTAAAGCTACGTGTTGTTCTTCAGTTACACCAATCTGTTGACGCATGACCCACATCATTTGATCCTCACTGGGAGAAATAATTCCATCCTCTAAGACAAGTTGGATGACGTTTTTGTAGTCTTCAAGAACATTGACATCGCGGAAATCGAGAATAACACCTCCTTTTTCTGCAACAATATCTTGGCCACCAGGATCGTCAACAAAAAGAACCAAGGATTCTGCTTTCAGTTTGTCATCTCTTAATTCGAATGATATACGGTTTCCAGCTAAGTTCGCAAAAACAAGTCGAGAGGAACGGTTGATAACATTGGAAATTGAGCGTGCAGTTTCCTCGCTACTTCTACCACGCTTCCATCCTGTGGGGCTTCGTTCGTTGTAGGCATAGAATTCTGTTCCAATTCCAGGATATTCAAGTCGAATTTCTTCTCCACCATCAAATCCATTTGAAACAATGGTGAGAGCTGCAACTTCAGTCGACACAATATTATCGTCATCATCAAAACTGATCATGAGTGGTTTCCGATCTTCAGATGCAGCATTGTAGTGGCCTTGCATTCCACTCATCCATTTATCTTCTAGTCGCTTGAGGGATTGTTCCTGTTCATCAGATAAGTTAGAATCAACACCGAGAACTCCCTTCAAATCTCCACGTTCCATTTCAGCCTTGAACTCTTGAATCAGTTCGTTGTCACGTCGATGATTCGGAGGTGGTCCGCGTACCTTCTTCGATACGTGATTGGGATCTGCCCATTCATAGGAACAGCGAGAACATGATAGATAGCCTTCCATGGTCGACGGTTGGCTTTCGCCACCACATCGTGGGCAATCACCTTCTTCTTGGATGGAGAGGTTATCTGCTGCCTCTTTCCTTCCTTTCCGAATGCCGCCGAACCCAGCCATGCTACACCCACGGAACAGACTTCCTATGAAGGATTCTATTCGGAACTTTAGGATTAACAAAGAATCGCTTTCAGACCGTAATGCATCAGTCCATCCTGGCCATACAATCGACGAACTTCAAAACGTACAGTTCCATCGATTTCAGGACTCTTGGACTCATCATCAGCCAACATAAAGACGCCTTTTGGTCCTTCTTCAAATTCAACGAGTACGGTTGAAACGCCTCCGAGAATGGGCGCTCGACCCGAGAACTCAGAGGGCGCTCCTGCGGCGCTTAATCGAGTCCATGTCAAAATTGTCGCCAATTTGGATAATTGTTCAGTAGGTTCCTGTATTCGTTCACCTGCTCCATTGAGTTGTCGAGGAGGCCAGACTAAACGATCCTTGTCGGTTTGAGCCCGTAAACCAAGTCTGGATGCTGAAGCGATCATGTGCTGAGCCTGAGAGACGTAAGCACCCTGACTCACACCTGAAACTTCCTCTTGCCATGAATTTCTGAGATCGTTTCTCGTTCCATCATCCGATTCAACATTATCGAATGTAGGATACGTTGGTGGTTCAATGGATGATGTGATTCCTACGATGAATTCATCAGAATGAGTGTGCAACATTGTTGTTGCTTTCTCATTAACTTTCCAATTCGTCGCTGTCTCGATCACGGCTTGCAGGCTTACACTCGATGTGAATTCGAGATATTCTTCAAAACATTGGAGACTAATCTCGCCAGGTGGAACTTGGTTCAATAACCTGATGGCAAGTGTTAGCCTGTCGCCATCAGGTCCTGCCCAATGTGGGCCATATTGGCTGGCCAAGAATGAACCATCGTCATTGGAAATGAATTGGCTGGACATTACCGCTCCCTCCCGAAGATGTGAACTGCACATGTTGCACCGGAACCACCAACATTGTGGGTTAGGCCAAGTTCAGCATCTCGAACTTGACGTTCCGGTTCAACTTGATGACGTAATTGCTTGAAAATTTCAACCGCTTGACCTGTTCCGGTTGCGCCTAGTGGATGACCTTTTGATTTGAGGCCACCACTCGCATTGATGGTTACAGAACCTTCGTTACGTCGTCCTTGGCCCTCTCGTGCAAACCTTCCCCCCAAGCCCCTTCCTGCGAAGCCAAGATCTTCTGTAGCGAGGACTTCAGCGATTGTAAAACAGTCATGGACTTCTGCTAAATCGATATCACCCGCTGTAACTCCTGCCGTTTTGTAAGCTTTCAAAGCAGCATTTTGTGTTGCACGTAGTTGGGTAAGACTTGGACGATCGTGCAAAGCGAGGTGATCCGAACCTGCTCCTGAACCTTTGACCCAAATGGGTGTGTCAGTGAACTTGTGAGCGAGGTGATCGGCGACAAGGATGACCGCAGATGCTCCATCGGAAGTTGGGCAACAGTCGTAGAGTGTGAGCGGGTCAGCAACCATAAATCCAGATTTTGCTTTGTCAAATGATACCTCTTTTCGCAAATGTGCGACTTGATTCTCGAATCCATGCATATGATTTTTCACGGATACGTGGACAAGATCATCATGCGTCGAATCAAATTCATGAAAATAACGTCGAGCCGTGAGTGCATAGGTTCCGGGGAAGGTCAGACCAGCAAGACGTTCCCATTCCGTATCGCCAGATACCCCAAGCCAGTATCGCTTTCTTGATGTTGATAAATCGTTCATCTTTTCAATTCCGCCGGCGACAACAATGTCGGCTTGACCACTTTTGATGGCCATCCAAGCATCACGAAGTGCAAATCCCGATGATGCGCATGCATTCTCGACCCTTCGGACGCTTACGCCTTCCATTCCAGAATGCTCCGTTAGAAGAGCAGCCGTGTTTCCAAGTTGCGAACCGCCAAAAGCAATACTGCCGATAAATGCCTCTTCGACATCGGTAGGTTGAAAGCCATGATCGACACTTGATACAGCCTTTTCAATGGTTTCAGCCCACATCCCTTTCAATCCAAGGGGATGGTTGCCGAACTTGGTTTGGCCAGCACCGACCATTGCAACATCGACCATGCCATCTCCAATCCAATCAAGCATTTGATTGAGTCGGTCAAAACACCCGTAGGGTTCATCAATGGGTGGCGATAGCCCCGAACATGCTGCGCCAATGTAGAAAGCACGGCCACTTCAGTGGCACAAACTGTCCCGTCTGTAACGATGAAGGAAAATTCATCATGAGTGACCGTGAAGCAGGAAGTCTCGGTCGAATGCTTGCTCTTGTTCTCCGTCATGCTCCTGAAAAGTTCAATGTTGAAATGGACATCAATGGTTGGGTGAGTACTCGAGAACTCGCCGATTCTATTTCGGGTCAGCGACGCCACTACCACTGGCTTCGAGGATGGCACTTTGAGGCCATTGCCAATGCTGATGAGAAGGGACGTTACCAAGTTGAAGGTGAAATGATTCGTGCAACATACGGTCATTCCATCGAAATTGAACTCGACTTGCCAACCGATGAAATTCCAGAGGCACTCTACTGGCCATGTGAGCCAACAGAGGCTGACGCCATTGTTCAACTTGGAATCACATCAGGCACGCGTAACCATATTCACCTTTCCAAAACAATTGTCAATGCTATGGAAGCAGGTCACGTTCGTATTGACCGACCTGCGATCATTGAAGTCGATACGGTTCGAGCCGTTGCTGATGGTCACACCATCTATCGAGCAGGCAAAACAGTCTTCTTGACCGATGAGGTTCCTCCAGAATACCTCTACCGAGTTGGCAATGATGACCCAATGATTGCCGATACAGTTGCACGTTGGGAACGTGAAGAAGAAGAGTAATTACTTCGTTGCTCCACAAGCAGGGCAGAAGTCGAGATCGTTCTCGAGAAGTTTCCCACATGAGGCGCAAGTCGAAGAACCTAGGAGAATGGATTGGCCTTTCGTGGCAGGGGGAGCAGGTCGCTCTTGCTGAACCTTAGGATCAACGAGAAGTAGCGGATCGACGCCTTGATTTTGAAGTTCCTTGTATCGATTGGCGAAGATAATGGCCTCT
>JASLVI010000007.1 GCA_030741455.1 Candidatus Poseidoniaceae archaeon
CCTCCATACCTCTTCCAACGGCATCAGAAATACGAATCTCCAATAAATTCACATCTCCTTCTCTCGCATTGGATGGGGCTTCAACGTAGATATTCGCATACGATAGTTGACCTGGCTCCATTAAGGTACCATTGGGTAATGATAGATTCCACCCCTGGCCATATTTTGTCATGAACGGTGTTGAGGGGGTATTTCCTCTTTGTTCGAGTTGCACTTGGATATAATCGCCTCCCGGCATTATCTCGAGGTCGCTTTCTGCGAGGTTAAGTCCCCACTCAGAGTGCTCAAGAACGATAAGTTCAATCTGAAATTGTTCAAGAATATATCCTCCCGAAACAACAGAATACGTGAGTGTTGCTTCAGCATCTTTCCATGCATACGGAATTGGTTGAATGACGGTCAATGTTGATGACGTATTAACCTCGAGTATGGTTGAATGAATAACATCATGTGCACTCCAAACGGATGTGTCGTTGTCCAAACTGACTACACTGAGGGTTGGTACCAATTGAACATCATCGACAAAATTCCCAATGTTTGTGATGTTAAACTCGAGTTGATGATCGCTACGAGGATCTACAAATTGCTGTTCGCCTCCTACAGCAGTAATATCCCATTCATGTCGTTGTTCTGCTTCAATAAGCAAGGACGTTGTTGCACTGACTGATTTGTTGATCAATGAAGACCATTCGAATTCAAGATAAAATGGTTCAGCAGCTGGTAACGTTTCACTAAGTTGGATGTCCAATGGCATGATGGTTGTCGCCAAAGGCCCCAATGTACGCTGTGGGTTGTAGTATGTGAAAACAACATCTTCAACGGATATGTTTTCTGTAGGAATCACTCGAGCAGTAAACTCGTAAGAGTCTTCACCATTTCCTGGATTTTCAAGTTGAATCAGGAGCTGGTGGGTCATACTCACATTGAATCCTGCGGCTTCTGCGGACGGTTGTGGATCGATTACTAACAAATCTGCTCGATGGATTTGAAGTACGTGTACACTTAAATCAAAATCGTAGTTTGCAAGTTGTGATTGTTCTTCTGTTTCAAACATTAATCGTTGGGGCAGTGCATTGGGTGGAATGTATAGTTCAAGTTGGACAATATGATATGAATTGGATGTTCCAGTTGCTGTTAGAATGCCGTTCTGCAGTGTTCCTCCGCTCGTTATGTTCCAGTTCCAATTTGGTAAAGCAATGTTGGCCTGATTCAGATCCCAACTCAATGAGCCAGAATTTGGTAATAACATTCTAAATTCAAATTCATGTGATGTCTCGGGGACGGTCCGAATGTGTGTTGGAGACGTATGCGATCCAACGGCAGTGACATTCGCATCAAGAGAACGACATAGTGTGTCGTCACCACTTCCTATGCAAGTAGTGAGCGTCGTCGTAGTCGTGGAGCCCAGAGACGTTGCTATTGGGACATCAAGGTGGATTGTCAATTCTTTTCTTTCACCTGGTTGGAGGGTAATTGAATACACATTGCTCGTGCCATCAAACAGCACAGGGGTTCCTCCCCATGAGGGGTTTGTCCAATCGATGGATGTTGTGGTTTCCACAGCATTTCCTAGATTTTCAATCAACACATAGGTTTCTGCCGTGTAACCAGGAATCCCATAGCCTTGAGAAGACGCTAGACCTGTAGGGCCCACTAACGATAAGCCCCGTGTTCGAAGTGCTTCGATAGCGATCCATGTGATGGTTTCAACACTGGTGTCGGAAGTCAACGTCGCACGAACTTCGATGAACCCATCTTCGTCGCCAAGTGCATCGGATGGAAGCGTCGCAATGAATGGAATGTTAAGTGGTACGGCGGGTGTGAGTTCAACATTCACTAATGTTGTACCTGCTTGTGGTTCTACAGACCAATCATCAGGAAGATTCGATGTATCGTATGTAATGTTCCAGTTGGCCGTTCGAGAGCCCGTTGCAGTCACGGTTACTTCCACAATTTCTGTTGTTCCGGGTTCAATTCTCGGGACGGTTTCAGGACTTTGTATGGATACTGCATAGGGCTCAACAACTGTCAGATTTGCATACTGAATATTGTTGTCCTCTCTCGCTTCAGTGAGGTTCCCGTTAACGTCAAGGACCAATTCAAAGGTATGCGTTCCAAGTGTAGCCGTGACATCAACACTGAAAGTCGCAGGCCCTCCTTCACCTGATGGCGATAGAGGTTGGAGTTCATTGAATCGAACCCTATGTATCTCCTGATCGTTCATGTAAAGTGCACAGTCAATGCTGTCTTCATTTTCCCAGGTCCCAATATTGGCAAATTGGCCAGTTACTGTCAATGTCTGGCCGGGGTCAGGTGATGCAGGATTGAAAGAAATGCCATTGCCATCGGGTAATGGAGCAAGGTCTAACATTCGTTGAGAAACCAATGTGTCTCCATAAAGGATGTCAAGATAGCCATCCCCATCAACATCGGCAAATGCTGGTGCTGTCCAAACTCGATGAGGCATCGATAATGGTTCATCCCAGCCTTCTGAAACTTCGTTGGCAAATCCAGTTTCGCCATCATATGCAAAAATCCGTCGCCCAAATGCGACGACAATCTCTGGTTCATCTTCTCCATCAATATCCATCCAGCTTGGAGGAGATACAGCAATCTCATCGTTGTCGTTGCCCGAACCACCACGATTCATGGTCTTATACCAAATCTCAGATGGAGGATCATTGCTAAGGTCGTGACAACCGATCATGCCTTCTCGATCGAAGCTAACCGATGATGCGGAGTACCAGGTCATCCAGCACAATCGATCATGAATTCCATCATTGTCCAAATCAATAGGAAGTGGCGGAGCATCAGCATAACCGTTTCTTGCACGGAATGTGAAAATCTCTTGCGTAGAAGTCAATTCCATGCCAACAAATTGTGCACCGAGACCAATTGTTCGGCCATTTGCATCGGTCGGTACTGTAAGTACCATCTCAGGAGCAGAATCGCCATCGAGTTGGACAACGACTGGGCTTGGAAGGCGTAATCGTGGTGCATCGGAGTCCGTATCTGTTCCAGAAATTGCTACACGCCCCCAATCATTCGAGCCTGTACTGCCATCGATTCTCCAAATCCACATGTTTCCAGAATTCTCGTCAATTGTGGTTGCAACTACAACCGAGTTTTGCCCATCCAGTTGAGCCCAAGCAGGGTCGCTCGGGTGTGTGCCACGATCAAGGGTGACGTCCCACTTTTCTGTTGGCTCATTTGCTCCCAGCGGTAGGCTGAGCATGTGAGGTTCATCTGTTGTTGTGTCAACAACCGTAAGAACAAGTTCCGGTTGACCATCTAGTTCGAGATCTGCGAGAAGTGGTTGTGTTACAGATAGATGATTGCTCTGTCTTGTCTGGAAGTGAGGGCTGGCGATTCCAATGCGATAATCTGTACTTGTCCACGACCATAACAATTCATTGGAATGCCCTCCACTTTGCCATCCGGATTCATCACATGTCAATTCTGGCGACCAAGCGTCAACCTGGAGAGTACTATCACTATCGTATACAACGATAATCTCGATGTCTCCGTCTTGGTCAATATCGGTGATGACGGGTGTAGACCGTGCAGATTGCGTGTCTCCTAGATTCACTTGCCAAGCCAGTTCTGCGTCATCTCCTGAAAAGAGCGATAATTTCGTAGATGATGACGATGTACTCTCGTGTAAAATTACAGCAAAAAGGCCCAAGGGATTGCACCGTTCATAGGCGCCAAGTGTTGCAGAAAGGCTCGTTGAAAAATTGCCAATGATCGATCCATAAGCATCTGAGCCAATGTTATCATCCAGTGCAATCCAATTGATGACAGGATCATCGATGCTCAACATGTCTCCAGATGTTGCGCTGTGGGCTGGCATTGAACCGTTACGTGTAGCTGTCCCCCCATATTGTCCCCATGGTTGTTCAAGATCGTCCCACGGCACTTCACTCGAAGGCCGAATAAGCACATCGCCTTCTAGATTTGAAAATTGAATATGCGTCAATGATACCATCGTCATCAATAAAACGATGCTGAACGCGCAGAGTCGTTGGGCGACTCCTGAATGGCTTTCGCTACCCATTGTCCATGTTCTAGCCTGAGGGGTTGTTATTGTTTTGCTTTCGGAGCATCACAAAGCATGAATTTTGGAATTAATTTTACGTACTCATCACCCTATTTTCCATGAGACTGGGGCCATGTTGAATGCGTGGGCTTCATATAGGGGTCGACAGTGGGCAAAATGACTTCGGTTAACTTCTCTCCTGAGGCGAAAGCCGGTGAAGGACGGAAAGGCTTTGCCTTCTTCCTTCACAAATCGGTGAGAGAATCCGAAAGGAGAGGAACAAGAATGTACAAGATTGTTACAAAAGAGGATACGATCCGTATCCCTGCGGAGTACATGAAGAAAGGCCAATCGCTCGATCAACACATCGACAGATTGGCCATGACTGCATTTGAAGGCCGATTTGATGATCAAAATCGATTCATTCTGGTCACAAGCAACCACACGCCTTTGGGACGTGGCCGCATTATTCACGGCGATGGTGCGATTTACCAACGAGTTCGATTCGATGCTCTTCTGTTTTGCATGGACGATTACGAAGTTGTCGAAGGTGCTGTTTCTGAAGTCAATGAATTCGGCGCATTTGTCCGAATTGGTCCAATGGAAGCACTTCTCCACAAATCACAAATTCTGGACGACCAAGTTGAGGTGAATGTCGGTGCAGGAACGATTTCTGGCCGTAACGATGACAAGCGATTGGGTATTGGTACCGCAGTCCGCGCAAGAATTGTTTCACTTTCTCCAGATACGACTGACCCTCGCCGATCAAAAATTGGTCTTACATGCAAGCAACCTGGACTCGGTTCACTCGAATGGCTAGGCGAGGCAGGTGAGTGACGATGGCAAAGAACCCTTACGCTTGTGGTGAATGCGGTCTCATCCTTCAGGATGGTGTTGACCAATGCCCTCGGAATCCTTCTGCCCAAACCACTACCGATTGGCAAGGCTATGTGATTATTATCCATCCCTCACGTTCTGAAATTGCAGAACGTTTGAACATCGACCAACCTGGTCGCTATGCACTAAAAGTGAACATCCGATAAGGAGGACGAGTAAATGGAAATTGTAAGCCGAATAGAAAATAAACTTCTCAACCGTGTTGAAATCGATTTTAAGTGGAATCATAAAGGAACCAAGACACCTTCGAAAAAGGAAGTTATGGACTTGGTAAAAACACTTGAGCCAGGCTCTAACCCCGACTTTATCGTTGTAAAGAACTGCAAAACCCGCTATGGGCAAGCTCTCACAACTGGTGTTGCTTTGATTTACGAAACATCAGAAGCCATGCGTGTTGAACCTGAATACATCCATGAGCGTCACAAGGGATTTCGAAGTGGCAATGCTACTGAAGAAGCCTCCGAAGCAGCAGAAGAATCAGAGGATGGTGGTGAATGATGGGCGAACCTAACCCGAATGCAAAGTGGTCGAAGTATGCAATTGCTGAGGACGGTACGCTTGAGCGCAAGGCGGAACATTGTCCTACTTGTGGCCCAGGTGTCTTCTTAGCCATTCACGCTGATCGTAAAACCTGTGGTCGATGTGGTTATTCGGTTAAAAACGAATGATGCAACATACCATCGTTTGTGAGTAACCATAGTTGTTCACCTTTCATGATGTGTTGGACAACAACTTCGTCTTGCTTCTGAGTTTTAACACCAGATTGTTCGAGCAGGATTTCTTCTCTCCAACCCGAAAGTATCCAAGTGGACTCATCGATACAGAGCGCATGTTGAATCGGACCTTGCGTTGAGAGTTCTGCCATTTTGTCTCCCTCACGATAGAGATAACATCGTCCATTGCTTAGAAGCAGAAGTCGCACTGATGTTGATCCATACACATTTGAGAGTGCACCATCAAGATCAAAATGACCTGTTCCAATTTGGGAACCATTTGTTTTGGATAATCGGAGACATCCTCCTGCTCTCGACCATACTTCGATAGTCGTATTCGTTTGTAAGAGTTCGACTGTTTCTTGACTCATTGGAAGATTTGCCAATTCAGGCCATTTCGGGGGAGGCGCTCGCCATCGTTCAACACCAGTGACATCGAATGCGTAAACTCCGCGATTCCAAAGTACAAATGCGAATCCATCACCCATATTTGTCATCGCAAGGGGTTCAGCATCGAGGACATGAGCCCATACTGCACCTGCTGGTAAAATAGCATGTTCAAGAAGCCGACTGGCTCTCAGATCTCCTCGCTCAACACCTTCTTTGAAGGGTTCATCTATGGGCAAACAACCCATTCGTGCGATCATAAGTTCACGGTCGATCCAAGTTGCAATCAAATGTTCATCGACTACGATTGCATGTTGAATGGACATTGGGAAAGGTCTTGCATGCTCCTCAATGAGTTTCCATTCTTCATCAAGACGGCAGAGTTCTCCATCGACGCCGATTCCTATAGCATAAACGCCTTCAACATTCGGAGTCACGATGATTTTCAATGCACGGAAGGGAAGCTGAACTGAATCATTGCCTTCGCCCATAACCGAACCAATCGCTGCCTCTTTGTCAATACTCGCTTTGAAGAAGTCTTCACGCTTGGTCAGTCTATGGCCGAAGTGGTTTTGGTTGCCGTCAACGATGACGATATCGCTTCTACTAACCAAGCAATGTATCTTCTCAATATGGGTGATTGGATACAAGAAACCCAAGTCGAATCCTATCCATCCTATTCCAATCAACATGTCCGTATGTGGTTTCTTCCCAGTCGAATCCTTTGGCAAGATCATCTCGATCAACGATGGGAAAAAGCTACGGGAGAAGTCGTAAGCGAAGTTATCTTTCCATCACGACATGCAGCAAAAAGCGGAAAACCATGCTTAACCTTGCATCCGATTGGTGTCCCACATCATCCCATTGATGACGAACCACCCTTTGGTGGAAAATCTGGTTTCGCTCCTCCTCCAAATCCAAGAATCGCTTCCTGGTGGCGACTCCTTCATCAGAAATGGGATGAACAAGCAATTCCCGAATTCTCATTATCCCTTGAAGTAACGCATCATGGCCCAATTCTCAACGTACCAAGTCTGTTCATCGAAGTCGGCTCAACTGAGCCCTATTGGCCAAACGAGGATGCAGCAAAACTGCTTGCAGAAGTCATACACGAAGGTCTCGGTTTGAACAACAAGCCCTCTATCGGTCAATGGAATGCATCACATCATGGGCATCCAATTTTGGTCACACTTGGAGGTGGACATTACGCCCCAAAAGCCAACAAATTAGCTCTCGAGGGAAATGTTTGGTTAGGGCATATGCTTGCGAATCATTCCCTCCCGTTCGGACCACAAGAAGATCCTGGACAACTTTGGAAACAATCAATCGATGCTGCCCTTTCCTCAACAGGCATTGCTTATCCAGGTGGAAAAATCGTCTGCAATGTTGAAAAGAAATCGTTCAAGGGTTGGCAGCGTCAATTAATCTACGGTTATCTTGAGACAATCGGTGTCGATGTTGTAAGGTCTAACGCATTCTTAGAAATGGTCAAAGGTCGCCATAATGGGATGTGAATCTAAGGGGGAATTGCTATGCTGTCAAGACTCATCGTCGCCATGACACTCCGGATGCCACGCTGGTTTGTTCGTTGGGTTTCGCGACGATATGTTGCAGGTCCAACATTGGACGATGCAGTTACAGTCATGAAACGCCTTGAATCCGAAGGTGCATGTTTCACAATCGATGTATTGGGTGAAGAAATATCCTCTCTGGACGAAGCTCAATACTTTCTTGACGAATATGTTAGAGTCATGCATGCGATCGTTGACCACAAATTGGACGCTAATCTTTCGATAAAACCAACTGCCTTTGGACTCCTTATCGATAAGCAGAAAGGAATGGAAAACATCGAATCATTGGTTCGTCAAGCCGCTGAGCATGATATGTTTGTTCGACTTGACATGGAAGACCATCGCGTCACGACAGAAACCATTCAGGTTGTATTAGATTTGCATGAGAAGGGATTGACCAATGTTGGGACAGTTCTGCAAGGTCGATTGCATCGTACACCTGATGACATCAATAATGTAGCTCAAACTATTGCTTCAGACGCTGATTATCGTATCTGTAAAGGGATTTACTTGGAACCCGAAGCCATCGCATATACGTCCAAAAGTGATATTCGTACAAAGACAAACGAAGCCATTCGAATGGCCCTTGAACATGGTGCCTATGTCGGAATTGCATCCCATGATATTCCTGTTGTTAATTACACATTGGATCTCTTGAATGAATTGAATATGGGGCCAAATATGGAGGATCCTCGAGATAACGCTGGACCGAAACGTCATGGAAAAGGCCCTGGTTATGAGTTCCAAATGCTACTCGGTGTTCGAGGTCCAATGCGAAGAAAACTTACAAAGCAAGGCCATCGAACACGAGTGTACATCCCATATGGAGAAAAATGGTATGAGTACAGCATTCGTCGACTTCAGGAAAATCCAACAATTGGTTTGCAGATTGCAAAAGCATTTTTGATGCCATGGACCAATCGTCCATAATCACTTTCGAGCCTTCTTCTTTCGTCTGTTTGAAGGTTTAACGCGCTTTTTGATGTACTCTTTTGGCAAGATTGGATTCGGATTGAAACCAAGTCGGCCTTCTTTCCATGCTTGACGGCGTTCCCGAGGTGTCTTTGGCTCGAATCGTTCAGGACGAGGCGGTTCATGCAAGTACATGCGCTTGATTAATGACGCATCCACTGTGCCTCTTAGCGTACGGCCTTCTCCAGTATGAATCGCTCGAATCCTCCATGTCTGAACGCCAATCTCAAGAATGGTGCCTGCCTTGAACTGCGTCCCATCTTCAACAATGAGGACATCAGGTGTGGAAACTTCTCCACGTGTCTTTGTTATTTTCACTCTGTGCATATCTTGTCGAAGTGCTACGGCTCGTACAAGTTCTGATGCTTCAATTTCTTCAACAACGTCATCCTTGGTTTCCAATCGAGTGATTCTCCATGCCATCTCATCATGTTCAAAGACATCATCGATCTCAAGCCATTCATCTGCATCGAGATCGATTGTAGCCATGTATGAATTCGGACCATCGGTCAGCATGAATGGTACTCTCTTCAATGGAGCTGGGCGGAATTGCATCTCGTGAACTGTGGCACATTCTTCACATCGAAGCAGATAATCCATGCCACGCCCAATTTCTTTTTGCTTGAGAATTTGATGACCAGTGACATCTTCACATGTTGGGCAGAGGACTGCATTCTCCATGACTTCGTCTTCATCGAAGTCGTCCTCATCGAACTCATCGTCCATGGTACTCAGGTCTGGCTGAACCATTTCCCCTTTGAATCCACCGCATGTGGTTCGGACACAGCGTTCAAAACAACATGCCACGGAGGCGTAACATGAGCGAAGTATCGCGTGACCAAGTTCTGCCGAGTTTACTCAATGCAGATCATGAACGTTCACGGGATGAGCCTGAAATTGCTGCTAACATTGCAACACAACTCGAACACATGGGTCTATCGACTTGGTCAATTTCAGTTCTTCGTCGACTTCGAGATGCTATTGGACGTCAAGGACCAAAACGAGTATTGGAAGTTGGTGGAAATATCGGTCATCGTTCAGCATGGCTCTTTGACCTGTTCAATGGTGATCCTATTGAACGGTTTGATATTGTCGAACAAGGAGCGAAGTTTGGAGTCATTCTTCATCGTCTTCAATCAAGGTATGATGCGTCGGCATGGTCATCGATTATTGTCAATGAATTTGCCACGCTGTACGCTGAAGAACAGGCATGGAAATTGACCACAGCCTCTGGCGTTGGTGCTGATGAGCGTCGACTTTCTGCAAAGTATGATACTATCATAATCGACACGCCATTGCCTCATTTATCTCGAGATTTACAGTATGGAATTGAATTGCTTTCGAACAATGGTGTTCTTTACACAACTGAGCCTGAAACACCTGTAGGTGATTATGACGAACTCGATGATGAAGGGAAATCTAAGGTGGATGGATTCAATGCTTGGATTGAACTTATCCACAATATACAATCAACACATCACGTTGCTTTTGTGCCTTTGTTCGGAGGAACAATCGTTGCTTTTTTCAAGCGCTAGATTCTTGTTCAGCCTTCTCTAAAAGGGCATCAATATCAAGCAATCCATAGCCGTAATCATCATCATGACCTGTTTGTCCATCTTTTGGTTGAACCGTTTGCATCATCCAGTCTTTGACTTGATCAATGGTTGAAACATCACCATCGGTCCCATTGCTTGCCAGTTCAGGATGCGCTTCCAAAAGAAGTGCTAATGCTCCAGTGACAAACACGGTGGCAGCACTCGTTCCACTTGCAGAAGACCATGTTCCTTCAGTATTCAAGACCGGTACTTCTTTTGCAGGAGCAACAATTTCAGGTTTCTTATCAGGATCGCCACGTGGTAATTTTGGAGGAAAGAAATTCGGCCCGTTACTTCCTGTGGATGATTTCGACCAGTGGTCGCCTGTTTGCGTGACACCTCCAACACATATCACACGACGCTCACTTCCGGGTGAAGCGACATCTCCATCATCGTCATCACCTCCATCGTTTCCTGCTGCTGCGACAACGAAAATACCGCGAGCAGTTGCATCATTGACCGAATCTTCGATGGTACGTCCTGATGAACCGAGAAGTGGGAACAAATCTTGCCCACCTCCGAGTGATAACGATATGATGTTGACATTTTGATTCATGCACCAATCAATACCTGCTACAACGTCTTCTTCGTAGCCTGAACCGTTCTCAAGGAGGGCCTTCGTCACGTAGAGATCGACATTCTTTGCAATTCCATCTAACCAACCATCAGCGATGAGAATTCCTGCCATGTTTGTTCCATGGCCATTGTCATCGTATGGATTTGATTTGCCCTGAACAATATCCATCCAGCCTGCAACATCAAAACCATCGAGGTCAGGATGATTGAGTTTCAATCCTGTATCAACAATACAAACGCTCACTCCTTCTCCTGTAAGACCACTCGGTTTGTTGATGAGTTGCTTGTAAACGCGTTCGGATTCCAATAACTCTTCACTTGGCCTTACAAACGTAAGTCCATCACCCACGATGATGTTGTAGGCAAAACCTGCAACAAGTATCAGTAATGCACCCATCGCTACACTGACGATTTTACGAACAACTTCCAGGTCCTTCTCCAATTGTGGAGATAGGGGGGTGGAGTCAGTCATCGTCTCCTTTTCATCGTTCATATCCTGGCCTCATTGGAACGCTTGCACTGCTTCTGAAAATGTATCTACAAATCGCTTTACATCTTCTTCAGTATTGTAAAAGTAGGCTGATGCCCTTAATGAGCCGTTGTATCCACGGTCATTAAACCACGAATGAACGCAGTGTTGGCCTGATCGGACCATGACACCAGCAACCTCGTCAAGAAGTAAAGCAATGTCATGAGCAGGAAGTTGCTCATCGAGAAGAAGCGAACAGATTCCACCTCTTTGGGCGGCGTCTTCAGGTCCAATAATCGACACGCCATTCAAGTCCTTCACACCGTTAGACATGATTGAATTAAGGCGGATTTCATGTTCATGAACTTCATTCATGTCCAATCCTGCAAGATAATCGATGGCAGCTCCAGTTGCCATCATTCCTGCAAAATGACCAAGTCCGCCTTCAAATTTTGATGGAGCCTTTGCCCATTCCACGCCATCATAATGTGATGTCTTCACAGTTTGTCCTCCAGATTGGATGGTTCTCATAGAGTTAAGCAGTTCCTCTCGACCCCATAATCCTCCCATTCCCGATGGACCCAACATTTTGTGGATCGAGAAGGCAAAGAAATCAATGTCCATGTCTTGTACGTCAACAGGCATGTGTGGAGCAGATTGTGCACCATCAACACAAACAAGTGCATCGAAATCTTTCGCAATTTTTGTGATTTCTCGGATTGGAGTTTCAACACCATCGAGGTTGCCAACCTGACTTATCGAAACCAGACGTAAATCATTCCCTGCATCAGCACACATGGCTTCAAAGGCTTCCAAATCAAAGGTGTTGTCTTGATTGGAGGGCACAACGCGATGATCGATGCCTTGTTCTTCCTCAAGTTGTAGCCATGGGACGAGATTTGAGTTGTGTTCACGGTCGGTTGTTAGAACCACATCGTCTTTGTTCCAACTTAGACCTTTAGCGACTTGATTTAAGCTATGTGTTGCGTTCCGAGTGAAGATAATCTCGTTAACGGATGGAGCATTGAAGAATCCAGCTAGAGTTTTCCGTGAATGCGCTATTGTCTTGGAAACAGCAGTTCCGTAGCGATGGACGGATCGTCCTCCACAACCCGGTGAGTGAATATAATAGTCTGAAATTGCATTGATGACCGAATGTGGTCGAAGGGTTACACAGGCATTATCAAGATAAGCAACTGGATTTTCAAGGCACAATGCTGGAAAATCTTCTCGCAGTTTTTTCAAATCCATTACCATGCCTCCTCATCGGGTGAAACTTCGAGAGCACTTGCTTTCCTTAACAAATCTTCTTCGGCAACAACGGCTGCTTTTGTTCTTACCTTTGCATCGGTTCCGAGCATTTTTTGAGGAAACCAAATGGTCCAAATTAAGAGTGGTATTGTGATGATAGCAAAGAGTATGTGCAGAACAAGTGCCCACGTACGGGCTCCAGTACGTTCAGCAATGTAATGTGTACCTGACCATGCGCTAATCATAGTGAGCGCAGTCCAAGATATGCATATGAATACCCAGCCTCGAAGTGAATGTTCTCGCATGGCGACTTCCATCACCCTGACGTCTTCGTGAAGATGATTTGTTTCCACATGTAGGTCGCGAGTTTCGCGTACTGCTTTAATGAAGAAGTTCAAGAAGAAAATACACACCAATGTCACGAGGAAGCCACCCATCATAACAGAAAGATCAAATCCAAATGGGAAATCCTTGTTGTTGGTATGGAAATAAATTTGGGCGATGCCAAATCCGCCCCAAATCAACATCAATGTGATCGTATGTGTTCGCATAATTGGGAACATTTGGATTAACATGTACACGAACCACCCCCAGCAGAGAACGGAGAGAATCATCTGAAAGTAAGCCGTACTTCCAGCAATCTGCAAACCTTCTAGTCCAGCGATTTTCGCATTGCCCCCACTAAATATGTCGGCGTTTAGTGCACCGAGTAAAATCGCAAGTACTGCTGAGCCAACGGCGAGTGTGTATTGCTGATTCCAATCGCTTCGCAACAATTTCCACTGGAAGGTAAGTTCTTGTCGGATGTCTGTGATGAGTGGATGCACATCGACAAACAGAGGCTTCAACTCAACATCACTTAATCGGAACGGAAGGGCATCATGCGATGCCTCATGGGTCGCTATTTCCGCACCGTCCATGACAAGCCGATACATTACCCCTTTGAGTCTGTTGTGTTGCTACATTGACAAGCGAGAGCGTTAAACGGTGATGTCGATTGGCCAAGATTGCGAGCCGAGATCGCATAGCCTGGTAGTGCGCGCGACTGGAAATCGCGTGGGCCTGTCCCTCGGGAGTTCAAATCTCTCTCTCGGCGCCAAATCATGTCGAAACTTGAACAGATTGCAAGAGACGCGAAGCGGTTATATCGAAATGGTTGGTGGCATGGATGCCGCCACCGTGGCTTAGTGGTATAGCACCTCATTGGTAATGAGGAGGTCGCGAGTTCGATCCTCGCCGGTGGCTCCATTGCTAAAACGAATTCATAACCGATTTTTCCCAACAAACATTAAGAGTCGTCGAGGTGGACTTAAGGGTGAAGAAGGCAACTTCTTCGGATGGGATAAAATGAGCATAACTACTGAAAAGAAGAACGACACCAAGGCGAGAATCAAGGAATTACAAACCCAAGTTGATGATCTGAAAGAACTCGTGAATACACTTCTCTCTGTGATTGTTGAAGAGCCAGATGGTGTTCATACCGGCTCTGCTCCAACCGGTGGCCATCCATTGGCCAATACCTGCATGTGATCATCCTTTGATCACTGCTAAAGGTTCGAGTCGCAAAACAGGTCTTGCCAGTTCGGCTTTTGTTGTGTTTTCGATAACTCCGTCAACATCTTTGTACGCTTCTGGTGCTTCTTCCGAAAGGATATTCTTTGTTGCTGCTTGAACGATGATACCTTTGTCTCGAAGTTCATTCCCCTTCGCTTCAGCATTGATTTGTTTTCTTGCTGCCGCTCTCGACAAGGCGCGACCTGCGCCATGACAAGCGCTTCCAAACGCTTGATTTTGACCCGAGTAAGGTCCTGCCATGATCCATGATCCTCTCCCCATATCTCCTGGAACAATAACGGGCTGACCGGTCTTCGAGAATTTCGAATGAAGTTCTGATTGCTCCCCACTAAACGCTCTGGTTGCACCTTTTCGATGAACGACACATGTGCAATTCTTTCCATGAACGATATGGTCTTCGATTTTAGCGATGTTATGGGAGACATCATACAATGTTGAAAGTTCAACACTTTCACCGAGTTCAGCCCTTAATCCCTTGAACAATCGGTCGGTTAGAACAGCTCGATTCGCAAATGCATAATTTGCTGCGGTTTTCATGTCGTTGAGATACGCTTGTCCTTCTTTGGAGTTAATCGGTGCGGATGCTAGTTGTCGATCTGGAAGAACATAGCCCCACTCTTCATCGACCCATGAATGGTCTCGTTGTTTCAGTCGCAACTCTAGGTTGTGAATGTGATCGCTACACACTTGGTGGCCTAGTCCACGTGATCCTGAATGTATCATCGCCACAACTTGATTTTCATCGAGATTCCATTGACGTGCAGTTTCTTCATCGACTATTTGTGAAACTCTTTGCAATTCTAAAAAATGATTCCCGCTTCCGAGCGTTCCGAGTGCCTTCAATCCACGTTGCTTTGCACGTTGGCTGATGCTCAGTTCATCAACTTCGAATGAACCATCTGATTCAACGCTGCCAACTGAATGATGTTGGCCTACATCTATGGTATCAAGTTCTTTCAAACCTGCTCGCAGAATCATGTTAAGATCGGATTCGGTGATGTTCACACCACCTTTACCAGATCCTCCCGCAGGGATTCGTCCGTTCAATCGTCTGGCTAATTTCTCGAGGTTGGGGATGTCATTTGCATCGATGTTCAATGCTACTGCACGCACTCCACAGTTGATGTCGAATCCAACTGCGCCGGGAGAAATCGCGCCTCCTTGTTCACCTTGCTCAACATCTGTAGCAACAACTCCGCCAATGGGGAGGCCATAGCCATAATGCCAATCTGCCATGCCCCAGGCAGTTCCAACTGCGCCAGGTAATTCAGTCGCATTCATCAGTTGAATAGGGCCTCTTCCGTCTTGATAATTCAGAATATCATCCATCGAAGAAATAATGGCGGCATCGATCTTCATTCGATTATGCGCCTTGATTCGAACCACGCCAGGCGTTGAGAGGTCAACGTGCTTGGTCCACTCAGCGGCCATGATTGTCCTTCGACCTCTTTCATTTGATGATTTCCACTTTTTCACGATGTTCATAGGGAGAGTTGAAAGCAACGACGACCACCCGCAAACTGGAGGCGTTGGTTTGAGTCTACCGGCTATCGACTTGGCAGTATTCCATGAAAATGGCTATGTTCGTCGTCAATGTCGAATTACAGACCTATGGTTCTGGACCAATGATGACAACCGCACCACATGTGGCGATACTCATGAAGATGAATACACCTTCATTGGGAAGCCCCTTATTGCTGGTTTTGAACAACGTGGGAAAGCGTTGAAAGATGCCATGAGAGAAGCATTCCTTTCGTTTTTTGAATCGTATGATCACCATCGCGTGAACCCTTATCCAGTTCTCGCTCGATGGCGAGATGATATCCACTTAACCATAGCATCGATTGCTGATTTCCAACCGCATGTTACGTCTGGCCAAGTTGCACCCCCGGCAAATCCATTGACGATTTCACAACCGTGCATTCGATTGACTGATGTGGATGCTGTTGGTCGCTCAGGTCGACATTTAACCACCTTCGAGATGATGGCTCATCACGTTTTCAACCGCTCAGATGAAGGTGAGATGTACTATTGGATGGAGGAATGTGTTGCTTATTGCCATGCCATGTTGACGGAAACCTTCGGCATCACTTCCGATGAAATTACCTATGTTGAGAATCCTTGGTGTGGCGGTGGCAATGCAGGACCAGCGGTTGAAGTCATCGTTGGAGGTCTTGAACTCGCAACATTGGTCTTCATGAATCTTGAAGAGTCACAAGATGGTGACATTGAGCTTAAAGGCGACCGCTACAAAGAGATGCCTCTGCAAATTATCGATACAGGATACGGATTGGAGCGCTTTTGTTGGGCTGCTGCCGGAACACCAACCATTTACGAGGCGATTTACCCGGAAACCGTTGAATGGCTCAAAGCCATCTCTGGATTTTCTGAAGTTGCCTCTCGATGGCCTGATCTGAATCTCGATACACTGCTTGGTGAAATGAGTCGTCTGAACGGAATCATGAACATCGAGCCCGGCGTTGATGCTGAACACCTCTCAGAGATTTTTATCACGCGATTATCGCAAAGAGGTGTCGATTTGACACAAGAGCAGTTCCTTGCGATTACCGAGCCGTTGTCAAGAATCTATGCAATACCCGATCACCTCCACGCATTATCGCACATGCTCGGGGATGGGCTCGTTCCTTCAAATGCAAAAGCAGGTTACCTCGCCAGAATGTTGGCCCGCAGAATTTTGCGGATGAGAGATGAACTGGGAATAGAGGTCTCATTGTCTGAACTCATTGAACACCACCTTGACATCAACATGGAAGGGCATGATATGAAACAAACAAAAGATGGTTTGCTTACGATTATGTCTCTTGAGGAGGAACGATATCGAGAAGTTCTGAGAAAGGGCTCAAACCTCATTAATCAGTCGTTGAAGTCTGTTGATATCAATGCAGAGCAATTGCCTGATGAATTGCTGTTCCAACTCAATGATTCTCACGGGCTTCCTCCTGATATGGTCATTAGCATGGCCCAAAAAAGTGGATGGAATCGCCTTCGATTACGTACGGGATTTTCAGCAGAGATGGCCGAACGTCATGCGAAAATGGCGAAGGCCGCTGCATCAACTGTTCAACAATCCTCGTATGTTGCTGAATTACCAGTTCTACCTGAGACCGTTCCCTTATACTATGGTGATGTCCAGCAACGAAGTTTCGATGCGAGCGTCCTCGCATCTATGCCATTGATCGATGGCGTAGGCCCTGAATCTGCTACGCACGCAATTGTTCTATCTGAGACGTGCTTCTATCCTGAAGGAGGTGGCCAAGAAGGTGATTACGGTTCACTTACTACGGATGGGACCTCACGTCAGGTGCTTGATACTCAGAAACAAGGCGGACTGATTTTGCACCTTTGTGATGGTCCATTTGATGTAGGTGACCTTATTCATGGTTCAATCGATTGGAAGCGACGTAAGCAACTCATGGATCACCACACTGCTGTTCACATTGTAGGTGGGGCCGCACGAAGAATTCTTGGGCCCCATATCTATCAGGCTGGTGCTAACAAGTCCACTGAACTTGCTCGCCTCGACATTACGCATTATCGCCGACTTACACGAGAAGACTTGGATGCAATTGAAATTCTTGCGAACGAAGTACTCGGGCAAGTATCTCGTACCGAGAAAACCATTCTCGCTCGTCACGAAGCGGACAAAAAACATGGATTTGACTTGTATCAAGGCGGTGCGCCGAAAGGAAATGAAATACGCGTCCTGAGAATCGCTGACCACGACGTTCAAGCATGTGGTGGGACGCATCATGATGAACCTGGACAAATCGGTTCAATACGCATCGTTCGTTCAACTGCGGTTCAGGATGGTGTCGAACGTCTTCATATCGTTGCAGGTGAATCCGCACTTCGTTTTGCACGAGAACAAGATGAAATCCTACGTGAAACATCGAAGACATTTGCAGTTTCCACCGAAGATTTGCCGAAAATAGCAGAACGTTTCTTCAATGAATGGAAGGAACAGAGAAAACGAATTGAACAACTTGAAGCAGAAATCGTCCGCTTGAGAACTTCTGGTGGCGGTGATGATTCTGTTTCAGTTGATGGCGTTCGGATTGTCATCATGGAAGTTGAAGGAAACCTCAAGCAATTGACATCAATGCTACAAGAATTAACAAGAGATTCCAATAATCCAACATTGGCAGTTCTTGGTTCGAGAGAAGGTGGTGGAAAACTCATGGTCGCATGTACGGAAGACAGCATTGCATCCGAGAGATACAATGCCGTCGACCTTCTTCGTTCGATCATACCTCACATTCGGGGTGGAGGCGGTGGTCGGCCGACGATGGCTCAGGGCGGTGGCTCAAATGCAGAAGGTTTGGATGATGCTTTGCAGGCAGCAAAAGAGATCGTTCAATCTTGAAGTGATTCCAGAGCAATCCGGTCAAATTCCGATGCAGCATTATCGATAGCGTCGTGTAATGAGAACCATTTTGCTTCAGCAATTTCGCCTTTTTTCAACGCCAACTCATCGATTTTTCCATTCCAGATGCCACAATATGTGAAGCTCATGAACGAAACCCCCTCACGGAAAAACGATCGTTGTGTAATAACCGGTTTTCGTTCTTCAAGGGCGACAGTAATTCCGAGTTCTTCTTCTGTTTCACGGATACAACCCTCTGCAGGTTCTTCGCTGTGGTTCATGTAACCGCCTGGAAGCCCCCAATATCCTTTGAAGAAACCTCGTTCAACCTTTACCATGAGGATTTGTTGTTCTTCATTACGGATGATCACTTTTGATACGAGACGATGAAGTGAACGATAAACAGCTTCCCGAACAACGGGATGAACTGCGTCATCGGAGACCACCTTGTCTTTCCATGCCCAATGTTCTGGCCATTCAATACGAGGATGGCCATGAATGACGGTATAGGTCGCGTCAGAAAATCGTACATCTGTTTGTCGCTCTTCATCCCATTTGATGCCCATATGCATTAGTTCATCGATTGTTGGAAAACGTAACGAAGCAGGCACGTCTTGCCGTCCCATGATGCAATCTTGAGGACCATGTCCATCTTCGTTAACCAGCAGAAGTTTTCCATCGTGCTCGAGATACACGACCGTCTGCGGGTGCATATTCACGCCTCACCGTCACTCCGTATCAATCCTCGTCTATCGAGAATGAGTTGAAGTAGGACTTCGTATTGGCCGTATCATGCAAGTTGAAGATATTCGACCAGAAGGTTGGGCTTGTACGTATCTCATTGAGAATGAAGGCAAGGCGGTTCTTATCGACCCGGTATGGGATTACATCGCTCATTATCAAGAAGTACTCGTCAATCGTGCGTTAGATCTCATTGCTTGTATTGCAACGCATACACATGCAGACCATATTACAGCATGCTTTTCTTTGTCACAAGAACAGAGAATTCCATTCTACATGTGGAAGGATACTGCATCGCTTGGCGTTACCGATTATGTTGATGAAAACACTCAACTTGAGTTGGCAGGTGTCGACTATTCCTTCCATCATGTTCCAGGTCATACGTCAGATTCGATGATCATCTGTGTAGAAGGCCACATCTTTACTGGCGACTTTCTGTTCAATGGTGGAGCAGGTGTTGGACGTGACGATTTGCCGAGTGGTCGTCTCAAGGAACACTGGGACTCCATTCAATCGCTTGGCCATCTCTCGGATGATGTATTGGTTTGTAGCGGTCACGAGCCTCCTGGTACGGAACTCCAAACATTGGGTTGGAACCGAGAACATAATCCAATTATGAACATGAAGAATTTTGACGAATTTGTTGAGTGGCAAAACAAAACTGCAGAACAACTAGGGTCTGTTTCAAAAATTAAAACAGCACTTCCTGCGAATCTTTTTGCTGAAATTCCAGATCACATACCGTGGCTCTAACGTTAAGTGCAAACACCTTTGAATGCCTTCCTTGTCGATTGTTTATGGGCAACGTTGACCGTAAGAAAATACGTTTGGTTTTTTTCCTTCAATTGATGTTTTTGCTTTCGTTGAGTACGCCATTGGTTCAGGGGACAAATCCGTATGGTGATGTTACAAAGATGGATGCTGCTCTTGAATCAGCATTGATTTCAACGGATGATGACGAACAAACATTTGAAGTCATTTTCCAATTGCATACAACAGTCACAAATGAGGACATCAACTTCTTGGAAACTGCTGGTGCAATCCACCTTCATGAAGCCAAACTCATCAATGGAGGACTTCTTGAGGCAACACCGGACATCATTCGTCAGTTGTCTACTTGGGACCGAGTCAAATATTTGGAACTGAACAGAGAACTGGAGTTCTTTTATTTGCCACCCGAATGGGGTGGCGACCCAACTGATCCTTCGATCATGATGCATGAAACAACACACGTTGTGCGAGCAACTGATACCTGGCATCGTGCTATTATTGACGTTGATGGAAATGTGCAATTTGATGTTGACAATGCATTTACAGAATGGGACGGTGATGGCACTGCAATTGTCGATCTTGATACTGGCGTAGATGCAGGACATCCTGATTTTGACTATCTTGAACCATGGACTGGAGAGAAAGTCATCTATTCAGCAAAGTGGAGCGGCGTTTGGACTGAAACACGCAACTCCGACACCTCCTCTGGACACGGAACTCACGTCGGCGGGACAATCGCAGGCAATGGTGATGCCTCTTCAGGACGGCGTGCAGGCGTTGCTAAGGGTGGACAAATGGTTGCTCTAGGAACAGGTGATGGAGCCTCTATATTTGCTGCGGAACAAGGACTTGAATGGACCTATGAGCATTCGATACCTTCTCAGAATTCATACCACATACGAGTTGTATCAAACTCTTGGGGTACCGATGGCGATTACGATCCTAATGGAGCGATTGCAACAATAACCGACAAACTGACCTTCGAGAATGGTGTTGCTGTTATTTTTGCAGCAAGCAATTCCGGCGGCTCAGGCGGAGGTGGTGAGTGCAGTGGTGATCTGCGCACCAATGTCTATGCAAATACACCTTCAGCAATATCCGTGGCTGCCTTGACGCATGATGGTACACAAGTGACCTCATTTTCATCCCGTGGTTGCATGAATCAGCAACACACATGGCCCGATGTTGGTGCGCCAGGTCGAGATATTTGGGCGACTGCTCCGCGTGGAACTGCAATCGATGCAAGTACCAGGACACAAGGCGATCTCTACTACATGGCCATCTCAGGAACATCGATGGCTACGCCACACGTTGGCGGAATGGCAGGCATCATCCTCGATGTTGCACCATCATTGGGTGTTGCAGATTACCATCGTGAGGATCACGATGAGGGGGATAGTCTCGTCGGTGGAGAGAGTACAGCAGCCTACGGTCAATTCGATGATTGGGATGAAGCAAACTACTCTCGAATTCATGAACTCGAATTGATTCTTGAGTTGACTGCTCGATATGAAGGTATGGAGAATTCTTGTGAGGAAGGGAATGACGAAGACGCATGCAGTGATATCCCTGCTGAATGCTACCGTTCAGCCACAGGACAATGCCATGACTGGAGAATAGGTCATGGATTGACGGATGTTGATGCAGCTGTAGCGCTCGCTCGTACTCTGCAACTGATGCGTGATCAGGATGGAGATGGATTGGTCGACCATCCAGAATACACTGTTTGGGATGCATGGGACATCTATGAAAACATGATGGTTGAAGCATCAATTCCGGTCAATACCGATCGAGTGAGTCATAGTTGGAAAGGGGATTGGAACCATTTCAATAATGGGCAAACCGGAGCTGTGTATTATACAGAAGATTCACATTATGTATGGATTCCAAATGGAACGATGCAACTTGAAGCACGATTTGCCCCTACAGAGTTTGATCTTGATACCGCTCAAGGTGGAGCTTTACAACTTGAAATCGATCTTGGAGAAGACGGAAGCAACGACGCTCAAGGTGCTTGCACTCGCGTCTCAGACACATGGATTTGTGACCTCGATGTTGAACAATCTCACTGGAACTCCTGGGCACATTTCGATATTACTGGTCAAGCCTTTACCATCTTTGGAATCCTCAATGATCCTGAGTTCTTTGAATCAAGTATTCCTTACACGGTGGATGTGACGTTGACGCTTGATGTTAGTCAACCAGTCGATATTTCGATTGAACAACGTCCTGATTTCTATTCAGATCTTGACCCTGCTACGCCATCTGATGATTATGATTCAGAATATGATGGGATGTTGACCTTTACTCGGCCTGTATATGACCAGCAAGCGATTGGAGCACTCATTCAACCAAAGATCGTATCGGCCGATGATGTTGAGGGAGGTTTCTTCGCAGATCTCGGTGAACTATTTTCAAATTACTTTGGTGCTGCGAGTTTCTTCTTCCTATTCATGCTGCTTGCCGCTCTAGGAACAGGTTATGTTCTTCGGACAACCCGAATCGATGAGCCAAAAATACTCGTTTCAACTTCGATGGATGCAGAATTGCTAGATGATTAGAGTGGATTTTGTGGTGCTTCCTTGGGCGCACTACTCGGCATTGAGTCAAGATCCTCAAAGGTGAGTTGGCCTGTATGAATTTCTTCAATCTCCTGAAGTCGTTCAGCCATTGGTTTACGGACAATGAATTCGATTCGACCCTTGCTCCGTGTTAAGTCATACGATAATGGGTCAAGTGATTCGATAACTTGTTGTTCAAATGATCGTTGGACTTTGCGACCTCTCCATGAAGAATAACCCCATTGGTAGGCGATTCCAACGATTGCTGCTCCGTAAAGAATTGCGATAAACGTTGTAGCAAATAATGCGGCATTACCTCCTCTTGCTTCTTCAAGTAGGTCTCGTCCAAGAAGGAAAATCAAACCAACACCGACCAATGGTTTGAGCAATGATTCCACCCATTGGTCGATTGGAATTAATCGGCCTTTGGCTGGATCTACAAAGACAAGGTCGGTCTCAAAAGCGGTCGACAATACACCGACAAGTGCCAGTAGTGCAATGTACAAAAGTGAAGAAAGAATCATTTCAGTTCCAAAGTTATCCAATTTGAAAATCCAATGGACGATCAAATAGGCAAACAAGCCCAAGAATACTCCACGTGGAACCTTATGGAAGTGTTCGATATGTTGGGAGAATTCTGTATAATTGCGTTCTTGAGCTGGATTTCCTCGATGCGCTTGAGGAATGTGAATAATTTGCCAATGCATTGTTCGCTCGATAAAACTCATGATTCGAATGAGAATTCGTTGACGGATAAGGGCAAATTCAACAAAGAGTATGACTGGAAGTCCAAGCAGCATAACAGGTAATGCAACGATGAATGCCAATGGGAAGATGAACAATGCAGGAAGGATAAGGAAGTGTGAAATCGAGAGCGGATTCAAGA
>JASLVI010000080.1 GCA_030741455.1 Candidatus Poseidoniaceae archaeon
TTCCCTTGTTGCACAAAGGCGAACGGTTGCTTGACCACGAAGCGTGTGATGATCGCTTGATTTGGATGCGAACGGGAGATTGACCGTATACGGTCCAAGGAAGGCGAACAGGTAGGAACGTTGTCGCTTGCCTCCAAACATCCGACGAAGCATGGATGTGGTTGGATTAGCTCGCATCACTTGTTGAGTAACGATTCCGGCAATACGTCCGTTTTCGAGAACGACACACACTTCGTTAGGACGAAGTAAGATGGGTGTATTTCGTGGTAGGTCTTTGTCATGGACAAATCGAGCGATTTGGTCCGGGTCGGTTCTCCATCGGTATGTGTTTCTCCTCATTGTTTCACCTCAGTTTCGTAAATCGTCGAGAAGACGATTGCGTTCAGCAAAGTGACGGCGTGCTTTGTCAAGCACGCCATCGATGATGTCAATATCGATGCTTCTGGTTTCAACATAAGCTGCCGTGATAGCATTGAGATGCTGCGAAGCATGTTCGAGCATGGCGATGGTTTCTCGATCATGTTCGATGAGTTTCTTGTGGATTTTACGGGTCATTCGACGTATTCCGTCGTGTTTTGGTCGCGTTTCTCCCGCGATTGCAAACTGGGCATCTTCTGCAAATCCCTTCAAGTTATGCAAAATGTATTGAATCCTATCCATTTCGTATTTCTCACCGTTTGTATAGGCTCGAATCATCCATCGCTCGACTTGTCGATGAACTTGGTGAATACGTCGTCGAACGTCTTCTCGAACTGCACGATCGGTTCGACGTACACGTGTTTGTTCGTAACCCTCGTAGGCGGAAATTAACACCTTCATTCCATTGACTGCTGCAGGAATTGCCAGTGATGATGGTTCCATATAGAGTAATATCTACTTGGTCCGTCTTAATGCTATTGGGACTATTTCTTGAAACCGCGCTTCTTGAAACTGCTTCGCTGACCACCTTGTGGTCGTTGTCCTGACTTGCGTTGTGAACGTGCTCTTCGGTCACCTGTTCGTGGCCCTGCGGCTTGTTGTTCCTTTTCTGCTGCTTTACGATCCTTCTGCATTTGACGCCATTGACCGCCAATCAATTGGAGAACTTCTTCTTTGGAATTGGCGCCAATGGATTGTTTGGCTCCTGAACTACTAACCCAGAGACGTCCCTCCTTGGAATAGGGTCGTTGTGGATGCGATGTTCCTTCTTCGCGCTTGATTTTCTTGAGGCCGACTTTACGAGCTGCAAGATACAGGCCTTCGAGGTCAGGCTTGAGAACGGATGAGTCGCGAGGGACGCGACGTCCACCACGTCGAGACGTCTTTGCATCGAAGTAACCAGGCCAAACACAGATACGGTCTGGATTGTGTTCCATCGTCTCGCCTCAGATTTGCCTCAAGGTCGAGAGGTATGAACCCAACGATGGTGATGTTCACTCAAGGAGAACGCCGTTGATGACGCCGTCCTTTCCAGGTCGGGACGTGATCTTGACGTTGCCTTCACTGGTTTCGATAATTGCGCCCTTAACGAGGATGTTTCGTCGAACGTAGTTCGGATCGGATTCATTCTCGATCACGTTAACGATGTCAGCGTTGACGGTTTTACCGGTCTTTGGATTGTTAACCGAGACCTTGTTTGCAGCCATAACACGAACCATGGTGTTGCCGCCAGCCTTGCGGTAGACCTTACGTCGGGCTTCGCCGACGAGTGCGAATTGCTTCTCGGTTGAGATTTCTGTTGAACGCTTGCTGCGTGCTTGTACGCGTCGTCCACCACTAGGTTTTCTCTTGGAAATTCCATGCCATTGTGCCATGTGTCTCTCTCCTTGCATCGCCACCGACTTGCAGGGCGTATATCAAGGCAACCCCTAAGAGCAACGACCCGAATAGGTGGAAAGAAGCTCACCATCATGGGCAATAAGACGTGCTTCAATCACATCACCAGACGTCAATTGGGCAACACCTTGAGGCGTTCCCGTATACAGTAAATCGCCGTTTGAAACCGGCGCCCATGCCATCAGGG
Source organism: Candidatus Poseidoniaceae archaeon (assembly GCA_030741455.1). Lineage (GTDB taxonomy): Archaea > Thermoplasmatota > Poseidoniia > Poseidoniales > Poseidoniaceae > MGIIa-L2. The sequence continues at coordinate 2,003 of JASLVI010000080.1, forward strand.
AAGCGACTTGGTCAGCAGGCGTGATGCTCATTTCCGAAAGGGAGGCATCTTGCCATCGCTCACCGTTGACATCGCATTCGATGCGGAGGGCGGTGGCTTGGTTGGTGAGCGCTTCAAGCCCATGCCGCCATGGATAGAAGGTGCCGAGAACGGCGGCTTGACGGAACGTCTTGCCTTTTGCCCACGGCAAACCATCGGCTCGAAGAACGGATTGTGCTGCTCGGTCGGTGAGATCCAATCCAATGGCAACCGCATCGATGTCACCGTGTTGCGTCAATCGAACGACGCATTCTGTTTCCAAATGGACTTCACCAGGATGCTTGGAAACGTGGAGAACTTCTGATTCGGTTCGACATCCATCGGGTTTGACGAAGAAGATGGGTTCAGGCGGTTGCTCATTTCCAAGTTCTTTGGCATGGGCTGCAAAGGTTCGAATCGTGCACCATACGGCCATGAATTGGCCATTGGATGCCAGTTCTTGAACCGAAGGGTGAAACATGGTCGACGTTTGGACGTGCTATGGCGAAGGAATTTCACGTCAAAAAACGGCGACCTGTGCGTCGAAAGAACATCGCTCCATTACTGAAGGAACTCGAAGAAGGCCTGAGCATTGATTTGGCCGTTGATGGTGCTTTTTTGGAGATGGCCAACTATGGTCCATGGCAATTGGTCTTTGTTGACAAAGTAGCGAAAACGATTGAAATCAACGATGATGATGGTCGACGTTGGGCGTTTTTGACGCTACGTGGCTTCCTTGAACATGCGGATGCGAAACGCTGGGTTGCTGTTGATCATGGTGCAATTCCATTTCTGATGAATGGAGCTGATTGCATGGTTGCTGGGGTCCACGGTGCTGATGAAGACATCGAAGTTGGTGATCTTGTGTGGATTCGCGACAAAGAACATGGTCGCCCGTTAGCGATTGGCTGGGCAACCATGGCAGGGAGTGAAATGGTGGATGCAAGCAAAGGAAAGGGTATCAAGACCATCCATTGGATAGGTGATGAACTATGGGACATGGAAGCATAACTCAAATAGATGAGCCGACTCCATTTTATTCTATGCGAACGGTCATCGCACTGACACTCATCGCTCTTCTTGCTGTCTCAACCACATCCCATGCTGCGAAAACCGCTGGCGATGATAACGGTCCTGATGCTGATGAAACACCGTTTGACTCTTACACAGCGACGTCACCATCCGTCTCTGGCAAAACATGGACACTTGTTGTCGTCATGGATGATGCCCACATGAGCAACAATACAACCTTCGAGATTACAACACAAATCTGTCTCAACGATGGTGTTTGTGACCCACCAGAAGTTCAGGAAGTGACCGTTGATGGTGCAACTCACACCACATCATTGACACCTCCTGAGGATCATTCCTACGTCAACTGGCGTGTCAAAGCCATGTACGAGGATGATACAACCGATTACTTCCCCTATGGTGCATGGTATACCGTTTGGTCAAGTTGCTACTACGATGATGGCAACTACTACGGCCCAGATGCTGAAGGCGATGGATGTGCTGGAGAAAGCGAAGATACACCAGGATTCACATTGATTCCAGCGATTGCAGCCATTGGATTGGCAATTGCAGTCGCACGACGTGATTAAGCACAGTGTTCAACAAGTCGTTCAAGGAAACGACGATGTTCACCACCCCACATCTGAAGGATGACGGAGAGTTTTGATTTATCTTCATGGAGCGTTCCTTGAAAGAAACCAACACGATCCAAATCGCTGTGTACAAGGGGCAAATGCGGATGTTCAACCTCGATGTGAAGACCCTCTTCATGTTTGGATATGCAAGTTGAATTATACTTTATGCAATCATCATTCATCTCGAATTCAACCCTTCTCGATGAAAGAAATGCTTCAACACCTGAGAACAATGCATCAACATCAATGCCGACACCATCCATTTCAGCCCCATAGGATGCTAGGAAAGGAAGGTCCGTCTCATTCTGCTCCATCAAATGATCAAGCCCACGAGCCATCTCATCCTCGTCCATAACATCACACAACCTGAGAGAGTTTGGTCCAGCCAACCACACGACCATCGGTTGCATCGATGGCAACTGCGAACGTATGCTCCCAATTACCTTCTTCCCATGTTCGCGACAAATCGAGGGTTGTAGCGCCGACCGATGTACTGGTTAATTGGCCGAGAAGGTCGTTTGCACCATCGCCAGGAACGGCAACGAGGAAGCCAATTCGGGTTCCTTCATGATATGCACCACTGGAATCAAAGACGCCTTCTGAACCGCTCAATTGTGGATACCGATTCGTATCGGAGAGGCGCTGTTCAAGCGTCGACATGTTGGCAACCGAAGGTATAGATTCTCGATTGTGTGAAGCTAATTCTTCAAACGAGCCTTTGTCGAGATAGGTGCAGTTGTCGCTGGTTGGCTCGCCCGTCAACTCGAACAGGACCCATCCCGATGTATCGTCAGGATGGACCCACGAAACGTTCCACTGTGTGGTCGAACCTGACCGTTGATCAAGTCCTCGCCAGATGTAGCCATCATTGTCAAGGGCTGCATTTGCACCGCTTGCTGAACCACCAATGTAATCGAAACACTGCATCGCTTTCTCAAGTGTGTGCTGGCGCATTGTTGAATTGTCGGGAGGGTGTAACTTCTCTTGACTTCCCCAGTCTTCTTGTAAGCCCTCATCGAGTGCAAGTTGGTTAATCCGAGGACGGTTATCGTAAGATTTGCCAAGATCGAGAACCTTAGAACCGCGATCTAATTTCGTCGCCCTAAAGGTATGATGTAATTCCAATTCACCTTCTGGAAGAAGATAATCACCAAACGCTTCTGAGAACGGAGAACAGTCGGTTTGCAGTGAACCATCGTTGGAAATGATGACATCAACCGTTTGTTTTGATGCCCATGGATTGTCTTCCTCGGCCCAGATTTCCATGGTTGCGGAACCAAGACAAAGTCGCTCGACATCGACGTGTGTCGCTGCAATCTTCCATGCCATATCATCACCTAGTGTATCTTGACCAACAACGCGCCATCGCCATCCCAGGCGTTCACCTGAGGCGCCCTCTTCGATGACATCGGTTGCAAATAAGTCCTGCAATTCAATGGGCTGAAGCATGAGCGAAACGCCAGGAAGGACTGCGTCTAAGGAACCCAACAAACCTCCAACTCCGAAGGTTTTTGCATAACTCTGATATCGATCGTTTTCTATCGTCGCTGAGAAATCTAATTCTGTCGACATTGTCACTTCTTCATTGAGTTCGACATGGCGCTTGGTGGTCAGCAACGCCTCTCCGGGTTTGTAAACGCCTGATTCTGCGTCTTTACATACATCTTCGGTTCCTGTTACTGATGGCGTGTAGAGATTTCGACCAACATTGAATTTATCGAATTCATAGAGGTTTGAAATTTCAACTGCTAACCATCCGCCATCTCCATATGCTCCTTGAGAACGAACGGCTCCCTCCAGATTATCAGGGACAGGGGGTTGTTGATTTTCTCCGTCGGTTATACTCAGGGTACCTCGTCCATCATAATCGACAAAAACCCTGCAAACTTCATCTTCAGTCTCAATGTAATCGAAAATAAAGTCGAGGAAACCCTCACTTGCCATAATTGCTGGATCGTTCCCCAGCCCCCCCGAGATAGTGTACTGAACGGAGTCACCATAGCGCAATGGTTCGGCTGTGAACGGTTCCAATGAGGAATTGATGTACCACCAGCCTGCTGCACCCAAGAACAAGGAAACGATGATGACGGCGATGACCTTTGGATCTTTGACCATATCAGCAAGCGTCTTCACATCCTGACGTTTTGATTCCACAGGCGTGAACACTTCTTCTGGTTCATCATCGACTACATCGGCAACCAGAACGGCTTCGAGAACATCTTCATCGTCATCCTCTTGTTCTGCTTCTTGGGGTTCTTTCTCAACAGTAGGTACGTCATCTTCCATCGAAATGGTGGTTTCATCCTCAAGTGAAAGAACGACTTCTTCTTCGACCTCTGGTTCCGATTCTGGCTCGGATAAGCCGACTTCTTTGCGCCCCAATCCCGCTTCGAGAAGGCGTTCAACCAACTCGGCTTTCTTGCCTGAAGTTGCAAGGTCGTTGATGACACAAAGGGCCTTGAGTTTGGCCACCGTTAGCGATGATGTTTCATCTGCCATCCATTCACCTCGATTGATTCGATGGCTCATCCCCTATCAAGGATGGTGGTCAATGCTTCAATATTGAGCGTTTTTTTATCGTTCATTCCTGATGCGGAACATACGAACCGTCCTCGGCTTGAACGTACACGGTTTGGTCGTAGGATCCATCCGGCATCTTGCGGAAGAAGTAGCCGTTTTCAGCCGCCTCAAACACTGGCTCTGTTGGTGCTTCTTCAGCCACAGGTTCTGCCTCAGCAGCTTGTGGAGGGCCACTTGGACCTGCTGAAGGTGGTCCGCTTGGCCCTGCTGACGAGGGCGGAGGACCACTTGGGCCTGCACTTGCAAGGACTTCGTCCT
>JASLVI010000081.1 GCA_030741455.1 Candidatus Poseidoniaceae archaeon
TCGGTGAGACAGGGGCACCTCCGGCGTCCTGTTCAGCTCTCACAAGTATGGTGATTTTGTCGTCCGGAGAATGTGCTCGTACCTTTTCAGCATCCGATGTCGTCAATTCGATTGAAAATGTCTCATTGGTTTGAGCGCTCACGGTAATCGATTCTTCATAGGTGGCTTCGAGAACATCTACGTCATCCTCGAATTCAACCGTGATTACGAGACTGAGATCATTCACACGAGGATTGTCAACAAAATACACCAAGGTGTCTTCGATTTTCCATTTATCACCATCAAGAACCAAATCATAACTTGGCTCAACTTCTGTATCCCAACCAAATTCCCATTCATTGTTTGAAGGGAATTGCGACGACCCGGTTGGTAGCATTGCAAGCACCATGAGTGCAAACAGGCCAATTCCTTTCCACTTCATCATTCATCACCTAGAATCGCTCGAAGGCTGCGCTTGGCAAGAACACGAACCATGGACCTCCTATATCGCGGAGGGAGTGCTGTATTGTTCACCGGTTTGATCGATTTCATGATCGCTTCAGAGAGTGATGGAATTTGTTCAGCAGAGAAATCAATCCCAAGTGCATCTATTTGCTCTTGGTGTGATCTTGGAATGGACTCAAGAGCTGTCGAAGCTATACGAAGTGATGCTGAATCTCCTTCAATCCACGAGGCTGCAACGCCTGCTTCAGGGAAATCCCATGATTCTCGCACACGGAGTTTCTTGTAAGACCCTGTCCTGTTTTCAACTCCTTCTGGGAAGGTGACTTTGAGAACAAATTCTCCGTTTTCAAGTACGTTGCGCGTGATTCCATCAAGTTGGAAGAAGTCCTCTACAGGAAGGCTACGCGGGCCATTTGGGCCAATGATGTGAAGTGTTCCCTCAAGAACCATGAGCGATGGAGCGAGATCTCCTTGATAGGTTGCTACACAGAGTGTGTTTTGGTTTGGAATAACACGACAGTCCGAGCCTGTACCACAGTCTTCTTTGTGACACCAATCGATGGAACGGCGCCAATCCTCGCTTTGATTAAACCAGAAACAACGTGTATCAAGGCAGATATTTCCGCCCAAGGTTGCATTGTTTCGAATCAGTGATGAAGCAACTTTGCTCGCAGCTGAGGCGATGAGTGGGTGGACCTCAGCAGACGAGGTTATTGCACCGAGTCGGGCCATTGCTCCAATTTCATGCATTGAAATTGTATCGAGACCTGCAATCTTTGCGAGCGAAATCACATGAGTCTTGACATTGATGTGCCACTTGTAGTTCGGGAGTAAATCCGTTCCACCAGCAACCCAGTCAAAGGATTCTCCATTGGCAAGGAAGGTTGCTGCAAGTTCACACGCTTCATCAACGGAAGTTGGATGATGAAGATTGAACGGTGGCATCAACATCATTGGTCACCTCCCATTTGACGCTGTTCTTTCTTGAGCCAGGCTTTGCCAGCTAATCCAAGTTCTGCAAGTTGTTCAGGAACGGGTTCGACTGCAGATTTCCACCCCTCAACTTGATCTTCAAGCGGGCGATCTGGGTCAAACCCGAACAAAACACCGTTGACATAGGCGCTCGTATCTTCACTGCGTTGCCTTTTACGATCACGTTCTTTGTGTTCTTGTCCACGTGCAACAAGTGTTGGTTGGAGCGGGCTGTGAACAAGTCGGGGGGAAGGAAGTTCAGTTTCATCAATACCATCCAATGCTTTGCATTTCGCAGTGATTGCTTTCCAGACAACATCCGGCGTCAAAGGTAAATCGCGTATTCGGACACCAATCGCATCGTAGACTGCATTGACAACGGCAGGTAAGATCGGAAGAAGAGGCCCCTCTCCGGCTTCTTTTGCCCCGAATGGTCCTTCGGGATCGGATGATTCAACAATGATTGGCGTTACATGAGGCATCTCGTGAATTGACGGGATTTTGTATTCGAGAAGATTTGGATTTTGCAAATGTCCGGTTCGCCCGTAGACCATCTTTTCAGAGAGCACTTGCCCTAGTCCCATGTGACATGAACCGATGATTTGTCCTTCAACAGCCAAAGGATTCAGCGCCTTTCCACAGTCATGCGCAGCCCATACGTTGGTACATGCGACAAGTCCTGTCTCAACGTCAACATCGACTTCAGCCACGTAGGCTGAGAACGAATAAGCGGGTGCAAGCCCGGCTGCTGCACCTTTGTGCACACCACCCATAGGAGGTGAGCGATAGGCGCCGCTTGAAATGAGCGAACCTTTGTCCTCTTGGGCCTTGTGCAGTGCTTCAAGGTATGAAACACCGACTGCAGGATCATGCTTGTAGTATATTCGTCGGTCGTTAAGGACCAACACATCAGGGTGATATCCTAGCATTTCCCAAGCAGCATTGAGCAACTTTTCCCGTATATCAAGCGCAGCCCGGATGGCAGCATTAGCATTCATGAACGTGACACGACTCGAATATGAGCCAAGATCGACCGGACTTGTATCGCTCTCATGAGAGCGTACATGAATCATCTCAATTGGTAAGGCAAGAACTTCAGAAACAACTTGTGCAACGGCTGTGGTCGAACCTTGTCCGATATCTGCTGCACCCGTATGAACGGTGACACCGCCATCCATGTCTATTTGCATATGGACCGTTGCATGTGGGAAGCGATTCGGATCCCAGTGAATCGGCAGTCCAGAACCTGAGATGAAGAAACCACATCCAATTCCTATACCCTTTCCGAGCGGCATTTGTCGGAATTTAGAATCCCAATCCGAACCTTCCCGCACTCGTTCAAGGGCTTCACGCATACCGTTTGAAGTAATTCGAAAACCAGAAATTGTTCGACTGTGTGGAGGAAGGAGATTGGCGAGTCGGAGATCGATTGGGTCAACCTGCATTTGTTCGGCCATTTCATCAAGACCAACTTCGACTGCACAACGTGTGTTGACCGCTCCATGACCGCGCATGGCTCCACTTGCAGGTTTGTTCGTCCAAACACGAGCACCCGTGTAGTGGAATGAACCCAATTCGTATGGAGCGGTCGCAAGGACACCGTTGTAGTATGACGTGACGTGTCCAAAGGATGCAAATCCACCTCCATCGATGAGTGCATCGATATCAAAACCGGAGATACGCGCTTCTTCATCGGCAGTCATCTTCACTTCGATGTAACTCGGGTGGCGGCCTCGATTGATCCAGTAGACCTCTTCTCGAGTGAAATTGATACGAACAGGTCGACCTGCTTTTCGAGAGAGTATGGCAGCGCACATTTCGTGTGGGAATGGATCCGATTTTCCTCCAAAGCCACCTCCAACAAAAGTCCGTATGACATTGATTTGATGCATTGGAACTTCAAGCACAGTCGATAAGGCACGATGTGCATAGTGAGGTACTTGTTGCGGCGTGTACAGCTGCAGACGTCCGTTCGGATCCCAGTGTGCTACGACTGCATGAGGTTCTGTGAATCCATGGTGAACACCTTCCATTCGCCATTTTCCATGCGAGGATGCTGTCGGGTCGTCGACGAGACTTCGATCGCCAAACTCTTGGAAAACACGCTTCTGAACGTTGGTTGTACCAACGTGATACTTTCCACGCCAATGAATCGGTTCGTCCTGATCTTCAAGCCCTTTCCTTGGGTCAAAGACCGGTTCAAGAACCTCCCATTCAATCTCAAACAAATTGAGCGCTTCCATGGCAGTTGCCTCATCAACTGCTGCAACACATGCCACAAGGTCGCCAACGTGTCGAACCTTTTCTACAGCCATAGCGTGCTCATCTTTGGTCACTGGCAAAACGCCGAATGTGTTCGGAGCATCTGCACCAGTAGCGACTGCAAGGACGCCGGGAAGCGCCTCAACCTTCGAGGTATCAATGGACTTTATTTTTGCATAATGATGTGGAGAGCGAAGAATCTTACCGATGATTTCGTTTGGTAGGCGAACGTCATCGCCATACCATGCCTGGCCGGTAACTTTTGCATGTGAATCGACAAGCGCACGAGGTTTTCCAACTTCGGTTCCAGTTCGATAACGATCGTGGATATGCGAACCTGCAGGTTGTGGTTCTTTTCCCCCAACGGATTCTGGTATCGAATCCAAATCCCGTGGTGCCATGACCGGTCGTGAACCGCCTGACCCGGGAGGAGGGAACTTTTGCTTTCCAGCAACTCGCTTTCCATCCTTACGGGTCTCAGCCGAGGATGCGCCAGGTTGTTGCCGATAACCTCCAGCCATGAGATCACCTTGCATGACCAGGTGGCATCGATGGTTCATCAGGCCCTTCTGGATGTGGATTTGGATGTGGGTCGCTCGCAGGTGTTGGTGCAGGGGCATCTCCGCGCTTGATTTCAGCAGCAGCTTCTATAGAATCGACAATCTGTTGATAACCTGTGCAACGGCAAAGATTTCCCTCGATCGCACAAGCGATTTCATCACGTGATGGCTGCTCATTCTCATTGAGAAGCGCTTCTGCACTCATCAAGAACCCGGGTGTGCAAAAACCGCATTGAGAACCGCCATGTGTAGCGAAGCAGGTTTGAATTGGGGCGAGATGAGCTCCTTGTGCAAGCCCTTCGACCGTTGTAATCTCCTGTCCTTCCACTTGACCAGCAAGGCAAAGGCACGATAGACGAGGCTCACCATCGATAAGGACAGTGCAACAACCGCATGTACCCAAATCGCATCCTCGCTTCACTCCGAGCATGCCAACTTCATCTCGCAAAACATCGAGCAAGATGGCATTTGAGGGAGCGATTGCTTGAACATCTTGACCGTTGACTTTTGCCGACCAAATCGTCTTTGGAGCCGAAGGAATCATTGTTACATGTTCGTTTCCAACCACACAACTCACCTATCCTTACCTTGAGAACTCCGTCTATGAATGTAGGGTTTCACTCCATTGTAGTGATTATGTCTTTTCTTCCCAGAACGGGTTCTCTAAGAGATCAGCATCGACCGCATCAAGGACTTGTGCATCGAGAACCTCTCGGATGTCCTTCCCAGCAAAGGTTCCTTCCTCACGATTAGAGACACTTGCAATCAACAAAAGAGCGAATAAGAAGATAATAATTCCAGCAACGGAAATACCAACAAGTGCACCTGTTGACATGCCATCACTTGACTCACTCGCTAGAGGGTTTGTGTCATCGTCCATGACCATGATCTCTACAGTTGCCAATGGAGAGGCTGAACTCATACCATCCTCATACTGAATGGCTCGAAGCGAAATGGTATGGTTGCCTAATATCTCGATTCCTGGAAGATGTTCGATCTGATGGATGATATCGATGATCGACAATTCACCCGATGTTTCTCCATGCTCATAGTTGTGAATGTTCGACCAATCATCACGAAGGTGGTTGCTTCGCCATTGGACCGATTCTATATCTTCACTGACTTCAAACGAGATGCTATCCCCACGTTCGAGGTGAATACGATTGTCCAGCGTTGCCGGTGTTGACACCATGACACTGATGTTGGAGTTGAAGGCATAATCTCGTTGCGCTGCTTCGAGCAATGCCTCGACCGCTCGAACTTCACCATGCCCGTAGACGTTGTTCTGTCGGTTCTTTGGAATCAAATCTTCGACACAGGGTTCATTCGCACCCATGTAATGACACTGGCGATAAGTCGCTGTTTCTTGCATAATGTTTCGAATATCGAATGGAGAGAGATCGGGGTTGGCTTGCAGCATGAGTGCGGCAACACCAGCAGCACCAGGCGTTGCCATGCTGGTTCCACTAAAGGCAACATACCCATCACCGGTGTTGTGAGCAACGGACATGACATCCGAACCTACGTAAGCGATGTTAGGTTTAATTCGGCCTTCCTCAGTCGGGCCTTGGCTACTGTAGATTGCGATGCTTGAATCTTTGTCAAGTGCTCCGACCGTGATGGCATCTTCTGCACTTCCAGGTGTTCCGATTTGTGCGGAAACGCCGTTGTTTCCAGCTGCGATGAACAAGGCGATACCTGCTCGAACCATCTCATTTGCATAGCGGTTCACGCTGTCTTCTTCAGAAGACGTCCATTCGATTGCCCCTGGTCCACCGAGACTCATCGAAGCAGCGCGGATGTTGAATTCGTAGCGCTTTTCCACAGTCCACTCCATTCCGGCCATGACTGTAGCGAAGGATCCACTTCCGCCTGCATCGAGTACCTTGACTCCAACAAGGGAGGCCTGTGGCGCCATGCCTGGATGCTCATAATTTGGCGCTCCAGTTCCAGCGGTTGTACCTGCGCAGTGCGAACCGTGCCCTTGATCGTCGTAAGGGTATACCTCGGTTCCGTTGGTCAAACTCGGGTTGTTCACTGGGTCGTAGAAAGCGATAACTTTCGGATCATTGGTCGCAGGATCATCGTCTTGGTCGTCAAGGCTAGAATGATTTCCATCAATTCCAGTATCGATGATGGCGACGGTCGTCCCTGTACCATCGTAACCGGTCTGCGCCCATGCCGTGTCCACGCCGTGAAGTACTACTGCATCTCCGTTGGAAACGGAAAGGA